>JBOGKL010000301.1:0-22322 GCA_050745525.1 Terriglobales bacterium
GGTGGTGAGCAGGCGCGAGGGTTCGGCGCCCAGCGCCATGCGCACGCCCATCTCGTGCGTGCGCTGCGCCACGGCGTAACTGAGGGCACTGTAGACACCGATGGCCGCCAGCACCAGCGCTAGAAGCGCGAAGAGGCCCAACAGCTCGAGCACCAGGCGGGGTTGGGCGGTGGTGGCGTCCACGAGGGAGGCCATGGTGGCGAGCTGGGTAAGGGGCTGGTTGGGATCCACGGCAAGAATTTGAGCGGCAGCGGCAGGGCCGAGCGCGGCCGGATCGGCCATGTGGGTGCGCAGCACGAAGGCCAACACGCTGGGAAGCAACTGCGCCTGAGAAAGCGGGACATAGGCCTGCGCGGCGGCCTGCGCCTCCGCCGCCGGGCCGGTTAAGCTCTCCTCGCGAACGTGGCTGACTACACCGACGATTGATCTCTCGATGCCGGAGATCACAACCGGGCGTCCTAAAGCGCCGGCTAGATCCAGCCGCGGCCAGAAATGATGCACGAAGGCGGCATCCACAATGGCGACGGGCGCGGAGTGGGCGGTGTCAGAGGATGCGAAGGCGCGGCCGCGTAGAAGATGCATGCCCATCGCGGTGAAGTAATTGCCGGCGATGTGGGCGACATCGGCGGTGGGCGTCTGTCCCGGCGGCGGGGGCGCCTGGCCGGGAATGGCGACCGGCTGCGGAATGCCGCCGAAAGCAAACGGCAAGGGGAAGGCGCCGCCGGCAGCGGTGACACCCGGCATGTGCGCCAGGCGCTGCTGGGCAGCGCGGAAAAACGCGAGTTGGCGGGCCTGGGTGGGATATTGCGGCCCGGGGAGGCCGATCACGAAGCTCAAGGCGCCGCGCGGGTTGAAGCCGGGATTGACCGCAACTTCGCGGGCGAGGCTGCGCAGCAGCAGCGCGGCGCCGGCCAACAACAGCAGCGCCATGGCGAGTTGGGCACCGACCAGCACGGCATGCGAGCGGCGACGGCCGGAGACGGCGCCGGTTCGCTCGAGAGCCGTCCAGCAGGTCGCGTTTTTGGCGGCAGCCAGCGCCGGCGCCAGCCCGCAGACGAGCGCGGTGAAGATGGCCAGGCCCACGGCGAGACCCACCACCGGGAGCGCGAGCGAGACATGCTGGGTGCGCGGCAGCGAGGCGGTCAGCGCCGGGAGAGCGTGCAACAGCAGCAGCGCGAGAGCCAGCCCGGCGGCCGCGCCGGCGCACCCCAGGGCGAAGCTTTCCCCCAGGCGGCGGCGCAGCAGGCGCGCGGGCGAGGCGCCCAGTGCCGAGCGCAAAGCATCTTCGGCGCGCTGGCGCAGGGCGCGGGCCAGCAGCAGGTTGGCCACGTTGGCGCAGGCAAGCAGGAGCAGCACCACGACGGCGGCCAACAGGCCCCATAGCACCGGGCGCGCCGTGGCCGTCACTGTCGCCAACAAGGGAACGACGGTGGCCGTGATGCCGTGATTGGTGGCCGCGTACTTGCGCGCCAGGCCGGCCGCGAGAGTGGCCAGATCGGCGCGCGCGGCGTTCATTGTCGCGCCCGGACGCAGGCGGGCGAACACGGCGATGGCCGAGCGCGAGCCAGGGCGATTGAGCGAGGGCTGATGCGCCAGGAAAGTGCCGAGCGGGGTCCAGAATTGCGCGCTCCCTCCCGCCAGCGGGAGCACCGGCGGCATGACGCCGACGAGGGTGCGCGCGACGCCATCGAGATCGAGCGTTTTGCCCAGCCAGGTGGGGTCGGAGCCGAGCCGCTCGCGCCAGAACTGCGACGAGACGACGACCACGGGCGCGGCACCGGCACGGTTGTCGGCATTGTTGATGGCGCGGCCGAGCAGGGGCGCTACCCCGAGCACGGTGAAGTAATCTCCAGTGACACGCAAGCCGGGGACCATGGCGGGCACGCCGAGATGAGTCAACGCCATGTCGGAGGCGCGAGTGGCGGCCATGGCGGAGAACACGCGGTTGGAGGCTTGCCAGTCCAGAAAGTCGGGATAGGACGGCGCCAGGGCTCCCGCCGCGCGGCTGGCCTCGCTGACGACCACGACCTGACGGGGATGCGGGACCGGCAGTGGATTGAGCAGCACCGCCTGAATGACCGAGAACAGCGCCGTCGTGGCGCCGATGCCAAGCGCGAGCGTGACCACGCCGGCAATCATCCAGCCGTAACGCTTCCACCATGGCTGACGGCCCATATTGGCGTCAGTCTACACCCGAACTAAAGCCGCATTTCGCCGCCGGCGTCCACGTGGGCGTTGTCAATCAGGCGGGTTGAGCCGGCGAACGCGGCGACGGCGAAGAGGGTGCCAGGTGCGGCGCGGTCTACCGGCAGCAGCGTATTCTCGTCCACGGCGGTGAAGTAGTCCAGGCGCAGCGCAGGCTCGGCGGCGATTTCGGCTCGTCCCACCTCTACCAGCGCCGCTGCGAAGCGTTCGCCGGCAGCATAGGCATCAGCCAGAGCGCGCAGGCCGCGCGAGAGGGCGAGCGCGGCTTTGCGTTCGCGCGGGTTCAATAGCCGGTTGCGCGAGCTGAGAGCCAGGCCGTCGGGTTCTCGCACGATGGGACACACCACCAGCTCGACGGGCAGAAAGCAATCGGCCACCATGCGCCGCAACACGGCCACCTGGGCGGCGTCTTTTTGTCCGAAATAGGCGCGCGCGGGCCGTGCGAGTGAAAACAGCTTCAGCACGACGGTGGCGACGCCGCGGAAGTGGCCGGGACGGCTTGCGCCACAGAGGCGTCCGCTCAGCCCCTCGACCTCGACGAAAGTGGCCGCGCCGGGCGGATACATGGCCTCGGCCGCAGGAGCGAATACGACGTCCACGCCTTCCCGCTCCAGAAGCGCGCAGTCCTGATCGAACGAGCGCGGGTAGCGGGCGAAGTCCTCGTTGGGGCCAAACTGCGTGGGGTTCACGAAGATGCTGACCGCCGAGGCCGCATCACGGGAGCGTGAGGCGCGCACCAGAGCCAAATGGCCCGCGTGCAGCGCGCCCATGGTGGGAACCAAGCCCAAGTTCGTGAAGGCGGCGCAGCGGGCCTGCAATGCTCGCGGATCGCGGATTACTTGCACGCGCCCTGGGCGACTTTGGGCATGTGGTAGCTTTCCGAATCGGCGGGGAACTGCCCATGCTCGACGTCCTGGCGATAGGCGTCGGCAGCCTGACGCACCACAGTGGCTAAATCCGCGTAGGGGCGAACGAACTTGGGCCGCGGACGGAAGCTCAGGCCGAGAAGATCGTGCAGCACCAGCACTTGGCCGTCGCAGTCGGGGCCGGCGCCGATGCCGATGGTGGGGATCGAGGCACGGCGGGTGATCGTGGCCGCCAGCTCGCGCGGCACGCCTTCCAGCACCAACGCGAAGGCTCCGGCGGCCTCGATCGCCGCCGCATCGCGCAGCAGTTGTTCGGCACTTTCGGGCGTGGTGCCCTGGACCCGGTAGCCGCTCTGACGATGCACGGATTGCGGCGTCAGGCCGATATGGCCCATGACCGGCACTTCCGCGGCCACGATGGCGCTCACGATGCCGGCGCGCGCGGCGCCGCCTTCGAGCTTGACGGCTTCCGCGCCGGCTTGCTTGACCAACTGGATAGCATTTTTCACCGCTTGGTGCCGGCCGAGGTGATAGCTGCCGAAGGGCATATCTGCCACCACGAGGGCGCGGCGCGCGGCACGCCGGACCGAGCGCACTGAGATGAGCATCTCGTCAAGCGTCACGGCCAGCGTGTCCTCGGCGCCGGCGGTGGTCATGGCCCAGGAGTCGCCCACGAGAAGAATGTCAATGCCGGCCTCATCGAGCAGGCGGGCAAACGGGTAGTCGTAGGCGGTGAGGCAGGTGATTTTTTCGTTGTGCTGCTTTTTAGCCGCGCAGGAGGCCAACGTGATTTTCAGGTTTGCGGCGGCGGATTCAGAAGGGTAGAGGCTCATATCGAGTGCCTGTCCTGCCGGAGCAGGATCAAGTCTCCTTTGACGACGAGAGATGCGCGGGCTACGGTGCGTGGCGGCTATGGCTGCCGCCTTGCCCTGACGATATCCGCTCCGGGAGAGGGAGTCGGATTCCGGGCGCCGGTCCTGCCCACGAGCACATTCTACGCCGGTTTACTCGCCCGCACAAAGGCGCTGATTAAGGTGCCGTCCAAGGGCTGACCCTGCAGCATGGAGTCGAGCTGCTCGGGGCTGTAGACGCGCGTGGCTTGGATCTCGATGGCGGTAAAGCCGGCGTGGGCCAGCTTGGCGCGGTAGTCATCCTCGGTCAAGGCGCCGGCGATGCAACCGGCCCATAGCTCCATGCTGCGGCGCAGAGCGGGCGACATGATGCCGCGGACTACCACGTCGGAAACGGCAAAGCGACCGCCAGATTTGAGCACGCGGAAGGCTTCGCGCAGTACGCGATCCTTGTCGCCGGAGAGATTGATAACGCAGTTGGAGATGATGACGTCCACGGAATTGGCGGGCAGAGGAATGTCCTCGATCAGGCCGCGCAGGAACTCGACGTTGGTCAGCCCGCTTTGGCGCTTGTTTTCCTCCGCCAAGGCCAGCATGGCATCGGTCATGTCCAGGCCGTAGGCGTGGCCACTCGGGCCGACGCGTTTGGCCGAAAGCAGAACGTCTATGCCGCCGCCGGAACCGAGGTCGAGCACCGTTTCCCCCGGTCGCAGCTCGGCGAGCAGGGTCGGGTTACCGCAGCCGAGCGAGGCCGCAACCGCCTGTTTGGGCAGATCGTTGGCCTGCTCCGGTTGATACAAATCGGTGCTGATCGGGTCGCAGCATTCGACTGCGCCCGTGCCACAGCAGCCGCCGGTTTGGCCTGCAGCAGCGCGCTGCGCGGCTTGCGTGTACTTTTCTTGGACCGTTTTGGTGATTTCGGAGTTCACGAGAGACCTCCTCCTCACAGAATACAGCAGCCGCTACTCGCCCAGAGGCAGGTAGTACTGGGTTCCGGCGACGGGCTCCTCGAGACGGCGCAAGAGCAACTGCATATCCTCATCTTTTTCGACGAAATCAATGTCGGTGGTGTTGACCACGAGCAGATCGGCCTGGTTAAAGCGGAAGAAGAAATGGTCGTAAGCCTTGACCACCTCGGCCAGGTACTCGTCAGAGACCCGCTGCTCGCGTTCGAGATTTTTGCGTTCGAGGCGCTCGCGCAGTACCGCGGGGGTCGCCTGCAGATAGATCACCAGATCGGGGAGCGCGATTTGCGGGCGCAGAAACTCGTAGTACTGGTTGTAGACAGCCAGATCGGCGTCGGCCAAGTTGATGTAAGCGAAGATCTTGTCTTTTTCGAAGATGTAGTCGGCCACGAGCGGCATGTAGGGTCGGCCCGGCCCTAAAGGCGCAAGCTGGTTGTAACGCTGCAATAAGAAATGCATTTGAGCGCGGAAGGCGGCTCCGGGCTCGCCGGTGTAGAAGGCGCCGAGGTGGGGGTTGTCTTCGGGCTCGAGCAACAAGCGCGCACCGCTGCGCTGCGCCAGCATGCGCGCCAGGCTGGTTTTGCCGACGCGGATGGGCCCCTCGATGGCGATGTAGCGGGGGGGCGGGGCGGATGCGGCCGGAGTGGACATCTTCAGGATTGTAGGTCTAAAACTGGTGGATTGACGCAGCCGCATCTAAGCGGATGCGGCAATGCAGGTCGCCTCTCCCAACCATCCGCGCCGGGGCCTCTACATCAGCTGGTGGCACGATTTTGGCGAGGGCTTGGCACCCCACACCTTTTTGATTGCGGCGCTGGCTTGCATTGGCGGGGCGATATCCGGCTACGTGGCGGTCGGGCTGCTCGCGCTGATTAACTTCATCACCGGCGTTCTGTTCCATGGCCAGTTCAGCTTTGCTGCGTGGACCCCCGCGGACAATCACCTGGGCTTGTGGGTGATTTTGCTGCCGCTGATCGGCGCGGCGGCCGCCGGGCTGGTGATTAACTACTGGGAGCCGTCGGTTAGAGGGCACGGCATTCCGGAAGCCATGCAAGCGGTAACCGTCGAGAAGAGCATGGTGCGCAAGCGCGTTGCCATCTTGAAGCCGACCATCTCCGCCCTGGCGATCGGCAGCGGGGGCCCGTTTGGGGCCGAGGGACCCATCATCCAAACCGGAGGGGCGATTGGCTCGCTGTGGGCGCAACTGTTTCATCTCTCCGCCTACGACCGGCGCGTGCTGCTGGCTGCCGGGGCAGCGGCAGGGATGGCGGGGACGTTCAAAGCACCACTGACGGGAGTGGTGGTGGCCATCGAGCTGATCGTGTTAGAGTTCCGGGCGCGATCGATTTTCCCGATAGCGCTCGCGTGCGCGGTCGCGGACGCGGTTTCGATCCACTATCGCGGCAGCGGCCCCATGTTTCCCGCCCCCAAGTTCACGCTCCATTCCGGGCATGAGCTTTGGCTGTTCGCGCTGCTCGGTATCGTGAGCGGACTGATCGCGTGGGCGATGACGCTGGCGCTGTCGTGGATAGAAGATGAGTGTGGGCGTTTGCCCTTCCAGCCGGTTGCCGTATGGTCGCCGATGCTGGGCGCGCTAATTCTGGGTGTCATCGGCTATTTTTACCCGCGCATTCTGGGCACCAGCTATTCCACGATCACGGCGATGCTCAACGGGAAACTGTCGGTGGCGCAGATGCTGCACGTCTCCATCGCCAAGTTCTGGGGGCTGGTGATTTCGCTGGGCTCGGGAACAACCGGAGGCGTGTTTGCGCCTTCGCTGGTGATTGGCGGCGGATTCGGCTTTGCCTTTGCGGTGCTGTGGCGACACTGGCTGCCGGGGGTGGGGATGAGTACGCCCGGGCTGTACGCGCTGGCGGCCATGGGCGCCGTGTTTGGGGGAATCGCACGGGCTCCCCTCACCGCGGTGGTATTCATGTTTGAGCTGAGCCAGAACTCCAAGGTTGTGTTGCCGCTGCTGGTGTGCGTGGTCATCTCCGATGCCGTCATGCGTCTGGTGGATTCGACCTCGATGATGACGGAAAAGATCGCCAAGCGCGGTCTGTACGTCAGCCAGGACTACGTGGCGCCC
Source organism: Terriglobales bacterium (assembly GCA_050745525.1). Taxonomy (GTDB): domain Bacteria; phylum Acidobacteriota; class Terriglobia; order Terriglobales; family SCQP01; genus SCQP01. Next base: position 6,977 of record JBOGKL010000301.1, read on the forward strand.
ATGTTTCAGTTGTGGAATATGCAGATTGACCAGGTGATGGAGCCCCTGCCGGAACCGTCGGTGCTGGCGCCCCTGCTGCAAGCGCCGGCACGCCAGGCGAGCCAGGAGGAACGTATCGCCCCGGTTGCGCACCGGATGCTCGAGCGCGGCATCCCCGAAGTGGTGGTGAAGAACAAGGCGGGCCAGCCGATTGGGGTGGTCAAGCTCGCCGACATCCTGGCGCTCGATGACCAGCGCGTGCGCAATCACGACTTGCGCGAACGGCAAATGCAGTGAAGGCTAGCGCAGAATCATCTTGGCGATGGTCTGCAACTGCAGGTTCGAGGTGCCCTCGTAGATCTTGCCGATCTTGGCGTCGCGGTAGTACTTCTCGACTGGGTAGTCCTTGACGAAGCCGTAACCGCCATAAACTTCGACGGCCAGCGAAGCCACGTGCTCGGCCACCTGGGAGGCAAAGTATTTTGCCATGGCGGCTTGCTTGACGAAGTCGGCGCCGGCATCGCGCAGACGGGCGGCATTGTAGACCATCAAGCGCGCGGCCTCGACCTCGATGTGCATTTGCGCCAACTGGAATTGCACGCCCTGGAACTCACTGATGGGTTTGCCGAATTGCTTGCGCTCCTGGGCGTAGCCGGTGGCGCACTCGAGCGCACCCTGGGCCAGTCCGAGCATCTGGGCGGCGATGCCGATACGGCCTTCATTGAGGGTTTCGATGGCGATCTTGTAGCCTTTTCCCACCTCGCCGAGAACGTTCTCGGCGGGCACGTCGCAGTCCTCAAGGATTAGCTCGCAGGTACTGGAGGCGCGGATGCCAAGTTTGTCCTCCTTCTTGCCTACAGTGAAGCCCTTGAAGCCTCGTTCAATCAGGAAGCCGGTCACACCGCGATAGCCAGCCTCGGGGTTGGCATTGGCAAAGAGGACAAAAAGTTTCGCCTCATTGCCGTTGGTGATCCAGAGCTTGCGTCCATTGAGGCGGAAGCCGGAGGCAGTTTTTTGAGCACGCGTTTGCATAGCAAAGGCATCACTGCCGGAGGCGGGTTCGGATAATGCATACGCGCCCAGCCACTCACTCGCCATGCGGGGCAGATACTTGCTCTTCTGAGCGTCGTTGGCCCAGCGCAGGAGCGCGTTGTTGACCAAAGTGTTTTGCACGTCCACTACAACGCCGGCCGAGGCATCCACCCGCGACAGCTCTTCGACCACGATTACGGCGTCGAAAAAGCTGCCGCCGCTGCCGCCGAAGGCTTCGGGTAACTGAATACCCATCCATCCGAGTGCGAAGAACTCCTTGAGCAAACCCTCGTCAAAATGGGAATCTTCGTCCATTTTGCGCACCAAGGGACGGACGCGGCTCTCGGCCCAATCGCGCACAGATTGGCGGAGCAGCTGCTCTTCTTCGGTCAGCAAGGTCAGAGGTGAACTCATAGAGGCTTCATTTTCTCCTATGTTGGTGCCGCCGTGATACGAAGAAGCGGGCCGGGGGAGCCGTCCGACCGCTCGGTTCTACCATTTGCAATTGTTTACGGTTTCGTGTATATTTTGGCCCTTTGGTGGACCTTCTAGCGGCCCGCACCTGCCGGTGCCCGCGGAGATACACCCCCAAAAATTATTTCTGTATGGGCCGGGTTGAGGCTGAAACTTTTGGTGAGTAATCTGCGTCCAATGGGCGAGTTGAGATTTCGGACGCAAGCGCAGGCAATTGTGACGTTCCACAATTATCGAACGCTTTATTCGATTGAGATGGGAAGGAGGTGGCCAGTATGCCAGCAGTTCTGGAAGGACTGAAAGCGAGAATCCATTGCCCCATGTGCACGCGCACGGTGGAGGGTGTGGCAGTCCCGGAGGTACGCTTGGGCCGTTCGCGCCTGCGCGTCATGCCGGGGCAGAAGTGCAGCCGTTGCTTGGCTGCGCTGGATGCCGGATTCGTGCTGGAGCTGTTGCCCGAAACGGAGCAGCCAGCCGTTGCCAAGGGCAAGCACCGCGCCGCCTAAGCCGCGCGCAACACCTCGAGCAAAGTCAGGTCGCCAGTTGTGGCCGTGTGAACGGTCGCAACTGGCGATTTTATTTTGAGCCTCAGCGCACGTGAGAGTGCAGAGCATCATTTTTGACCTGGGACAGACGCTGATTCCGTTCGCGCTGGAGCCGATCCATGCCCGAGTGGGATCGGACCCGGGCACGCGGGCGGCGGTGCAGACGCTGATGGTGCGTTTCGAGCGCGGCGAGCTGGACGGGGAGGAATTTCAGACGGCGATGTGCAAAATGGCCCAGCTTGGGGAAGGGGAATTTCTCCCGTGGTGGAACTCCATTTTTGAACCGCGCTTTCTGATTCCCGAAACCTGGATCCGGGAACTGCTCGGCCGGTACCGATGCGGGGTGCTTTCGAACACCAACGTGACCCACTTTGCTTACTTGCAAGAGGCATATCCGCTGTTGGGCGCATTTGCTTTCCGTATCCTCTCGCACGAGGCCGGCGCCGTGAAACCAGAGGCGCGGATCTACGAGGCGGCAGAGGCGGCAGCGCAGTGCCCGCCGGGCGCAATTCTGTATTTCGACGATGTGGCTCAGTTTGTGGCCGCCGCGGGAGCCCGGGGCTGGCAAGCGCACCAGTTTCATGGGCCGGAGACGGTGCTGGAGGCGCTGCCGGAGCTGCGGACCGTTTAGAAAAGCCGCAGGCTCTGGTTTTGCTCTAGCGGCCGGCGGCGGCCTCACGGGAGAACGTCAGCAGAACTTGCCTCTCCGCGGCGGCATTGGCGAGACCAGAGAGGGCGTCCAGGGCGCCGGGGGCGGCGTCAATGACGATGCGATCACTGCCGCCGATCTGACGAGTGGCCAGAAGGCTGGCCAGCGGAGTCACCAGGCGCCGTTCGATCGCGCGTTTCAGGTGCCGCGCGCCGAACTTGATATCGGCGCCTTCGCGCAAGAGCACGGCGCGGGCGGCTTGGGTACAGCGGAACTGGGGCACTTCGCGGTGTCCTTCCGGCGCGCTCGCGGCCATGCGCGCGCGCACGGCATTCAGCTCCAGATCCAGCACTTGCTCGAGTTGGAGGGTATCGAGCGGCTGAAAGACCACGACGTGATCCAGGCGATTGAAGAATTCGGGAGAGAACTTTCGCTTGGCGGCGGCCACGGCGGCCAGCTCCAGCCGTCGCGGCACGGAACCGCTGAGAGCGGAGGAGCCGAGGCTGCCCGGGGCGAAGCCGAAGCCGGGCTGCATCAGGTTTTGCATTTCGCCAGCGCCCAAATTGCTGGTCAAAAAGATCATGCAGCGGGCAAAGCTCACGCGCCGGTTGTCGCCGAGGGTGAGCGTGCCCTTGTCGAGAATGCCGAGCAGCAGTTGCCAGAGGGCGTCTGAGGCCTTTTCGATTTCGTCAAACAGGACCAGGCTCATCTGCACATCGGGAGTCTGGTGCTGGTCGAGCGCTTCTTGCGTCAGCACGGGATGGGTTTCACGGTGTCCCAGATAGCCGGGAGGGGAACCCACCAGCTTGGCGATTTCGTGGCTGTGCTGAAACTCAGCGCAATCCACCTTGGTCAGGGCCTGGGGACTGTGGAACAGAGCCTCGGCCAGCGCCTCGACCAGATGCGTCTTGCCCGAGCCGGTGGGGCCCAGGAACAGGAAATTCGCCAAGGGCCGCTGGCGCGAGTTGAGGCCCGCCAGCAGCGTCTGGTAGGTATCCACCACGCGCTCCAGGGCCTGCCGCTGTCCGACCACGCGCTCCTGCAATGTGTCCAGTAAAGCCGCCGCTTGCGGACTGCGGCGCTGGGGATTGAGCACTACTCGTACTGCTGTCGCCATCACCCACCCCCTCGATCCTTCTACACATGGTGATGATCGAGCGAGTTCCGGCGATGCAAATCCTTACGGCCCCCGGCGCGATGGGGATTTCCCAAGCGGCGGGCCGGCGGGCAACCCGAACCCTGTGCCGCGTGACACCGGGGCCGGTTCCACTCACGCGCGCGGAAACGTTTTACAGCCGCGCGGCGCCGAGGGCGACCTTGCGGATGGCTTCGCCGTAGGCGTGCATCAGCGCTTCCGGCTGCGCATAGATGGGATAAGCGTCGTTGGTCACACAAAACGAGTGCGCGAACATGGCGACGGTGGCGGGATAATTTTCCGCGCGGTCCTGGGAGTTGCGTGCCTGGATCATGGGATGGGCGGCGAGCGGCGCCGAGCCCCAGGTGTCCACGTCCACGCCCTCGGCCGTGAGCGCGCGCATGAAGGCATCGCGCAGGGCGGCGCCGCGCAGTTTCGTGTCGAGCTGATCGGGCACCAGGCGCAGGCGGTATTTGTGGTACACCGAGACGCATCCGGGCGGGATGTAGGGCGCCTCAACGCCGGGCACATCGCGCAGGTAGCGGTCCAGGATGGCGGCATTGCGCTGGCCCGTGGCATTCACGGCCTCAAGCCGCGCCAACTGGCTGCGTCCGAAGGCGCAGGGCAACTCCTGGGTGCGGTAGTTCCAGGCGAGCAGGTGCTGGAATTCCATGGTGCGGTCGCTCGCCGGCAGCACCTCGCCCACCTGCTTCAGCCAGTTGCCGCGGAAGCAGACCTCGTCGTCGTTGGTGACCATGAAGCCGCCTTCGCCCACGGCAAAGTTCTTGGTGCCGTTGACGCTGAAACCGGCAGCGGCGCCAAAAGAGCCGGCGGCGCGGCCGTGGTAGGTCGCCCCGGGCGCCTGGCACGCATCCTCGGTGACGATCAGGCTGTGCTTGCGCGCCAGCGCCAGGATGGGGTCAAAGTCGGCGCACAGCCCGTGGATATCCACCACCATCAAGGCGCGAGTGCGGGGCGTGATCCTGGCCTCGATTTGCGCCGGGTCCATATTGAAGGTACGCGGGTCAATGTCCACAAAAACGGGCTTGGCGCCGGCGTGCAGGATGGCGGCCGGGGTGGCCAGAAACGAGAAGGCGCTGGTGATGACCTCATCGCCGGGCTCGACGCCGGCGGCCACCAGGGCCATGTGCAGACCGGCGGTGCCGCCGTTGACCGCCAGCACGTGGCGCACGCCCAGGAAGGCGGCGAACTCCTGCTCCAGGCCGGTCTGCTCGGGGGCGTAGAGGCCCTCGGGCCGCGTCTGCGCCCAAAGGATTTTGCGATCGAGGACGCGCAGCACGGCGGTGCGATCGGCCTCAGTCACGATGGGCCAGGCGACCTTGGGCAGGGAGGCGGACACCGCCGGGGTGCCACCGTGGAGGGCGAGTTCGCTCGCAACAGCTTTCATGGTTTGTCCTTTCTCTGCGTGAACCGTATGCAAAACGGGGTCGGCGGCCGGGGCGGCAGCACCGCTGCTATTCGCTCCAGGCGTGCGCGCGCGCGTCAATCAGGCGGCGGAGCTTGCGGCCGCCGCTGAGGGTGCGGGGGGGATGGAAGCGGAAATCAAACTCAAAAAACTTCTTGGTGTAGTAGCGCCAGCAGTCGGGGAAGCGCTCCTGGATATTGCGGAACAGGTGCTCCTGCACGGCGTGGGCATCGCCGCCGGGGCGGAGCTCCATGTTGAACTCGATGCGGTCGTCGCGATCGCCGCGGCGCACAATCACCTGCCAGTCGTCGGTGATCTGGGGGATGTCGCGCAGCATTTCCTCGAACCAGTAAGGGCTGATGTTGCCCATGGAGCAGTTGATGAGCTCATCGCTGCGGCCGATGATCTTGGCAATGCGCGGGGTGATGTGCAGCAGGCAATGGCAGTCGCCGTCGCTGGCCCAACGCGTGATGTCGGCGGAGCGGTAGCGCAGCAGCGGCATCACGGTGCGGTTCAGGGTGGAGTAGGTGAGTTCTCCGTAGCCCTCTTCGTTGGTGCCGGTGATTTCGCTGACCAGGCTCAACTCGCTGAGATGATAGCCGCCCTTTTCCGGGCACTCGACCCCGTTGCAACCAAAGGCCTCGGTCTGGCCATAGCTCAAATAGACCTTGGCCTTCCAAACCGATTCGATGTAATTGCGCGTGCGCTCGCTCAGGTTTTCCCCGCCCAGCAGGAGAAACTTCACCGGCCAGATCCCCTCCTGCTCGGCCACTTCGGTGACGCGGACCAGATGCGTGGGCACGCCCATGATCACCGTCGGTTTGTAGCCGCGGATGCGCTCGTAGAATTCGCGGGGTTCGACGAAAGCGCCAATCACGTGGAACGAGCCCATGGCCTGCACCGTGTAGTAGGCGGTGAAGGGGGCATTCCAGAAGGAGTAGTCAAAGCCGTCGGCCACCACGTCGTCGGGGCGCAGGCCCAGATTCCACATACCCACGGCGCCGTCGCGGCCGTACTCCATCATTTCGGCGTAGGAGAAGTAGACCCGCTTGTTGATGCCGAGCGTGGTGCCGGTGGTTTCAAATCCGAATTCGGGGCGGGCGCAGAGGAAGTCCTCGATGGGGCGGGAGCGCAGATCGTCGGCCGTGGTGAAGAAATTGCCGAGATCGGCGTGGCTGCGCACCTTGCGCCAGTCAATGCGGTGTTCGCGGAATTTTTCCTGGTAGAACTTCGAGTGCTGGGCCACGTGGCGCAGCAACCGGCGGAACTTGGCGCGCTGCAGGCGGAGCACGGTGCCGCGCGAGAGGTGGCGCGCGACGCGCACGCGGCTGGCGGTCGTGGGCAGGAAATGATGGTCGAAGAAGCTGAACGCTGAATCTATGTTCATGAGATTGGGGGCGCGGGCGGGCGGCGCAGGATCAGGCTGGAGTTTTGCCCGCCGAAGCCGAATCCGTTCGACATGACGGTGGTCAGGGAGGCGTGTTGGCCGGGCTGGGTGATCAGTTGGAGCTGGCACTCCGGGTCCGGGTTTTGGTAGTTGATGTTGGGAGGCAGCAACTGCTCCTCGAGCGCCAACAGGCTGAAGACGGCCTCCACGGCAGAGGCGGCGATGAGCAGGTGCCCGGTCATGGCCTTGGTTGAGCTGACGGGCAGTCGCGCCGTATCCGCGCCCCAGATGGCGTGAATGGCGGCGGCTTCGGCCTGGTCGTTCAGCAGCGTTCCGGTGCCGTGGGCGTTCAAATAATCAATGGAGCGTGGTTCGAGGCCGGCGTCGTCGAGCGCCGCCTGAATCGCCTGGGCCGCGCCGCGCCCTTGCGGATGACACTTGGTCAACCCGAAGGCGTCCATCGAACTGCCGAAGCCGGCCAACTCGGCGCGCACGGCCGCGCCACGGCGGCGGGCGTGGTCGGCCGATTCCAGCACCAGTGCGGCAGCACCTTCGCCCACGACAAACCCGCTGCGCTTGCGATCGAAGGGGCGGCAGGCGGTGGCCGCGGGCTCGCGCGAGAGGGCGGAGAGCATCTCGTACTCGAGCATGCTCAGCGGATGCACTTGCGAGTCGGTGCCGCCGGCGATCACCACCTCGGCCTCGCCGCGCTCGATCAGGCGCATGCCCATGCCGATGGCGTCGTTGCCGCTGGCGCAGGCGGTGTAGCAGGAATAGCGGGCGCCTCCGGCCTGCGCGCGGCGCGCCAGGCGTTCGAGCACGGCGCTGATGTCGTAGTACTCGCGGTGGCGTTCAAGCTCGGGGTAATGGCGGAGGAGGTGGTCGGGGTCCAAGCCCGCGCTGCCCAGCGCGGCGGCGTCCGCGGCGCAGCGCTGCGCCAGCGGTTCCAGCTCGAGCGTGGCCTTGCCGATGGCGAAGGAAACCGCGCGCGCCGGATCGGGCCCGACCGGAGCGGGAAGCTGCGCCGCGGCCATGGCCTCTTCCATCACGAGCGCGGCCATGGCTTCCATACGCGCTGCCCCGGCGGGGATGTCCGGATCGCGGACTTCCCCGGCGCAGGAGATGGGAAAGCCCTGGGTGGGAAACGACTGGATGGGAACAATGCCCATGGCACCGCGGCGCAGCGAGTCAAGATTGGCGGGCATGCCCGTACCCAGCGGGGAAATAATGCCGGCGCCGGTGACCACGCAACGGGCGGGGGTCATCGGCGCGCCCCGGTCAGCAAGGCTGTGGTTTGCGACAGATCGGCCAGTTCCACGCATCCGCCCGCGGTCAGGCGCAGCAGGGCGGCCAGCAGCTCCGGGGCGGGCTCGAGACCGGCCGCAGCCGGGGTGGGGCAGCGCGCGGCTCCGGCGGCGAAAGGCTGCCCGGCGGAGATTTCGGCCAGCACCGGCGCGCCGCGCCGGGCGGCTGATTCCGCCTCCTCGAGCACCACGGCGCCGCTGATTTCCGGCAGTTGCGCGCTGGTGTAGGACTGTTCGGGGGAGCTGGCCGACTGCGCCAGCATCAGCTCGGCGCGCCCCTGCGCCACCGTCCAGTAGGATTCGGCGATGGCTTGCAGGCCGGCGCCGGCGCCGGAAGTGAAGGAGAATCCCGGACCCTGCATGTTCAGCAGCAGCGAGGTGTGGCCGGCGGCCATGTTGGCCAGCAGCGCCAGGCGGCGGAAGGGATGCAGCTCGCGCGCGCCCAGCTCGGCAAAGCGGGCATAGCCGTCGGGGGCGCGTCCGAGTTCGGGGGCGACGGCGGCGAGCACGCGCAGCAGGTCGGCGGTGACGGGGGAAATATCGGAAAGCGCGGTGGCCAGACCGGCGCGCTCGGGCGGGATGCCCAGGGCCTCGACCGCGCCCTCGGACGGCATGCCGGCCGCCTCCATGGCCATGACCGCGGCGGCGGTCGCCAACTGAAAGGTGCGGTGCATGGTGCGCAGGCGGCGCACGTTGCGGATGTAGGTGGCGCCGTCGAAGCCGGGGACGCGGCCGGGGCGGCCGGTGACGGGCTTGGCCAGCCACTGGCGGAGGGCGTCCACGCCGGCGCCGCCGGGCGAAAGCGCGCCCCATCCGGTGACGACGACGCGGCGCAAGCGGGGCGGGGCGCTCATGCGCGCAAGCCTCCATCCACGTGCAGGATGTGGCCGGTGATGTAGGCGGCATCGGAGGAGAGCAGAAATGCCACCGCGGCGGCCACGTCTTCGGGCTGGCCGTAGCGGCGCAGCGCGATGGCGGCGAGTATCTGCTCGCCGGCCAGGGCGCGCACCGGGGCGCTCATCTCCGTCTCGATCATGCCCGGCGCCACCGCGTTCACGGTGATGTTGCGCGGCGCCAGCTCCTGCGCCAGCGCCTTGGTCAGCGCGTTGACGCCGCCCTTGGCGGCGGCATAGTTCACCTGGCCGCGGTTGGGGTGCTCGCCCGAGGTCGAGGTCAGGTTCACGATGCGGCCACGGCGTTGGCGGACCATGAGCTTGGCCGCGGCCTGGCAGCAGTGAAACATTCCCGTCAGGTTCGTGGCCAGCACCTCCTGCCATTCGCGCTCTTCCATGCCCAGCAGCAGGTTGTCGCGCACGATGCCGGCGTTGTTCACCAGGGCGTCGAAGCCGCCCAGTTGCTCGCGCGCGGCCTGGACCAGGGCTTGGGCCGCGGCGGCATCGGCGACATCGGCGGCCAGCGAGACCGCAACACCCCCCAGGGCGACGATGTCGGCCACGACGGCGTTGGCGGCGGCGGCATCGTTGCGGTAGTTGACGCCTACCCGGGCGCCTTCGGCGGCCAGACGCAGCGCGATGGCGCGTCCGATGCCGCGGCTGGCGCCGGTGACCAAAATGGCCTGGCCCTCCAGACGGCGGGCCGGCACCGCGCGTGGGGGCAGCTCAGACAAGGGGACGATCCAGGACCAGCGAGGCGGTGTTTCCGCCCAAGCCGCTGGCATTGAGCAGCAGATGGCGAAAGCGCCCCATACGCGCCTCGCCGCGCACGAGGTCCAGACCCAGGTCCGGATCGGGGTGTTCACAATTCAGAATGGCCGGGATGAAGCCATCCTCGCCCAGCGCCGCCAGCGCGCCTACCAGCTCGAGCGGGCCCGAGCCGGCCAGCAGGTTGCCGGTCAACGATTTGATGGCCGTCACCGGGACGGCCGAGGGGCGCGGGGCGAGCAATCGCGCCAGGGCTTCGGCCTCGGCGTGATCGCCCGCCTTCGTCGCCATGCCATGGGCGAAGACGGCGCCGAGAGAGGAGGCCGCTAGGCCGGCATCGGCCAGCGCCGCCTGCATGGAGGCGAGGTAGGCGTCGGCGCTGTCGTTGGGCCGCGCGTGCAGGCCGCTGCTGGCGCTGCCGTAGCCGAGAATTTCCCCGTAGATGCGCGCGCCGCGTGCCAGGGCGTGATCGCGCTCCTCGAGCACGACGAATGCGCCCCCCTCGGCGGCCACAAAGCCGGCGCGGTCGCGGTCAAAAGGACGGCTGGCGCCGGGCCCGTCGCCATCGCCGGTGTAGAGCAGGCCGGTGGGCTCGAAGCTTTCCAGGCGCTCCTCGTCGAGCAGGGATTCGTAGCCGCCGGCCAGCGCCATGTCGGCGCGCCCGCGGCGCACGGCGTGAAAGGCCTGACCCACCGCCATGGTGCCGCCCGCCCCGCTCATGCAGATGTTGGCGTTCGGTCCCTGCGCGCCCAGGCGCATGCTGACGAAATAGAGCCCCAGGTTGGCCAGGCTCTTCAGCAGCCACAAGGGATTGATGATGGGAATGCCCTCGGCGCCGAAGCGCTTGAGATCGAGCCCGTCGCTGCCGTAGGAAAGATCGAGCGCGGGCAGAAGTTCATCACGGTCGCCGGCATGGCCGGGCGAGCCGACATAGCTGGCCACGCGCTCGGGGGCAAGCCCGGCGCGGGTTTCGTCCAGCGAGGCATCCTGAACGGCCAGCTCCAGCGCCGCCACGCACAAGCGCACCGGCCGGGTCATGAGCTTCAGCGTTTTGGGGTCGCGGATGTATTGGCGCGGTTGAAAATCGCGCACCGCGCCGCCCACGCGCGTGCGGTAGGCGTCGAGCGCCATGTGCGGGACCGTGCCCACGCCGCTGTGCCCGGCGCGCAGCGCGCTCCAGATGGCGTCCACCGAGTTGCCCAGCGGCGACACCGCTCCGGCACCGGTGATCGCGACGCGGCGGCTGGCGCCTGTGGTGGGATGGACTTCAGGGCTCATAAGCGCGCAAGACGAGGCTCCCGTTGGAGCCGCCAAAACCGAAGGAGTTGGAAATCACGGTGCGGATCTTCTGTTCACGCCCGCGGTTGGGAACGTAGTCAAGATCGCAGACCGGATCGGGATGCTCATAGTTGATCGTCGGTGGCGCAAAGCCGTCACGGATGGCCAGGACGGAGATGACGGCTTCGATGGCGCCGGCGGCGTTGACCATGTGTCCGGTCATGGATTTGGTCGAGCTCACCGGAATCCGGTGGGCGCGCTCGCCCAAGCTGCGCTTGATGGCCATGGTCTCGCTGGCGTCGTTTTGCAGCGTCGAGGTGCCATGGGCGTTGATGTAGTCCACCTCGGCGGGTTCGATGGCGGCATCGGCGAGGGCAGCCTTCATGGCGAGCATGGGCCCCTGGCCATCGGGCGGCATGTCGGTGATGCGGTAGGCATTGATGGAGGTTCCGAAGCCGGCCAGCTCGGCGTAAATGCGCGCCCCGCGCCGGCACGCGTGACCGGCCTCCTCGAGCACCAGCATGGCGCCGCCCTCGGCCAGCACAAAGCCGTCGCGTTCCAGGTCGAAGGGGCGCGATGCCTGCAGCGGGTGGTCGTTGTTTTTCGAGAGCGCGCCCAGAAGGATGAAACCGGCGACCATGGTCGGCTCCATCAGACACTCGGCGCCTCCGGCCAGCATGACATCAGCGGCGCCGGTGCGGATGGCGTCGAGCGCGTAGCCCAGCGCTTGCGAGCTGGAGGTGCAGGCGGTCGAGATGGTGGAGATGGGCCCGCACGCCTGAAACTCGGCTGCCAGTACGTACCCAAGGCCGTAGGGGGAATAGCGCAGGTATTCCCAGGACGGGACCTCCGCCAGCACCCGCCGCCGCTGGGCCACATCGGTGGCGCGCAGCTTGCGCACGGCCAGCTCCGGCAAGAGGCTGTCGCGCCGTCCCTCGGTGCCGAGGGCGATTCCCAGACGGCGGGGTTCGGCCTCGGTGCTGCCGGGCGTGAGTCCGGCGTCGGCAAACGCCTCACGCGCGGCCACCCACCCGAAGGCGTTCTTGCGATCGAGAGCTTCGGCGATGTCCGGCTGCGCCTGGGCGCGCACGGCTTCCGGAGAAAAGTCTTTGACCTCGCCGCCGATGCGGGTCTCGAACGTGGAGGCGTCAAACAGCGTGAGCGGACCGATGCCGCAGCGGCCGGCGCGCAACCCTTCCCAGGTTGCAGCGACGGTGTGCCCCAGAGGCGTGATGGCGCCGAGCCCGGTAATCACCACGCGACGGTGGCCGTTGCCGTTCATTTCTGCTCCCCGGCCGGCTGCGGGGACGGGGACGGGATGGTCACGTCCTGCAGCAAGGTGCGGTTCACCTGTTCGGCCCAGGTGTCGAGCACGGCGCGCGAGGCGGGCGGAATCACCTGGTTTTGCCCGGTGTCATAGCCGAGCATGAGCTCGGCGGAGGCGACCGCGGTGGTGGCCACGCGCGCGGTGCAGCGGCAGCGCCCGGCGCCATCCACCAGACCGATCAACTCGGCCCGGAGCTCCACCGTGTCCCCGGGGCGCACAAAGCGGCGGAAGCGGGCGTTGTTGATGCCCAGCAGCACGGGCAGCACGCGTCCACCGCCCTCGGCTTCGACGGAGTAGGTGATGAGGCGTCCGGCCAACTGCGCCATGGCCTCGACCAGCAGCACGCCCGGGACCACGGGAAAGCCGGGGAAGTGGTCGTTGAAATAATCCTCTGTCATGGCCACACACTTGTGCCCCACCGCGTGCGAACCCGGCTTGAGTTCGGTGATCCGGTCCAGAAGCAGGTAGCGCATGCTCAGTGGGCGGCGGCCGTTTCGGCCTCCATTTCGCCGATGCGCCAGGCCACGAGGCGGGTGAAGGTCTCGGGCGTGAACAGCGCCGGAATCTCGCGCGCTGTGAGGCCGGTTTTCAGCTTGGTCGGGTTGACCTCGGGCATGAGCACGCGCAAGCGCTCGAGCGCCGCTTCCGTGAGCACTCCGTTTTGCTGAAACTCGGCTTCGGTGAGCGAGCCCTGCGTGGCACGCTGGATACCGCCGCGGGGAATCTTGATGCCGAAGGCCGACTCCAGGCGGAACAGCAGATCCAGGAAATCGAGCGATTCCGCATTGAGGTCGTTCATCAGGCTGCTGTGGGGTTGGACTTCGCTCTCCTCCCGTCCCAGCACCTCGGCGACGGCGCCGCGCACCGTGCCCAGAATTTCCTCGTGCCGGGTGGCCAGCACACGGTCGGCGGTTTCGCGAATCTTGATTACTTCCAGGGCGTTGCTGCTGTTGACTTCAGGCATAGGCATGGTCTCCTTAATTGAGTTGCCACTAACCGACGGACAGTAAGGAAAGGCCCCCGTCGGCAATGATGGTTTGTCCGTAGATCCAGTTGGCGGCATCGGAACACAAAAAGGCCGCTACTTCGGCGAGATCTTCCGGGGTGCCGATGCGTCCGGCCGGAGAAATCGTTTCGCAGGCCTGCTTCATCTGCGCGTAGTTGGCGAACAGCTTGAGCGCGTCGGTATCGATCGGGCCGCCCGAGAGCGTGTTGCAGTTGATGCCTTCTTTGCCCAGCTCGACCGCCATATAGCGGGTCAGGGCCTCGGTCGCGGCCTTGGTGACGCCGATGGAGGCGTAGCCGGGAATGTAGTACTGCGAGCCCAGGCTCGACAGGCTCAGAATTTTGCCCCGCCGCCCCTGCATGAGCGGGACCGCCTTTTGCGCGCTCAACAGCAAGGCGTTGGTGTTGCCGTTGACGGTGTGATCCCACCCGGCGAGGCGCTGGCGGAGCACGGGACCATAGGTGGCGACATCAATGGCGTTGTTGATAAAGATGTCCAGGGCGCCGAAATGCTCCTTCACCGCGCCAAAAAGCTTGGCAATGCCGTCAGCGCTGGTGGCATCGGCATTGACGGTTTCCGCGCGCCGGCCCAGCGCCCGGATCTCGCCGGCGAGCTGAGCGGCGGCATCTTCGCTGGTGACGAAGTTGATCACCACGTCGGCGCCGCCTTGCGCCAGCCGCAGCGCGATGGCGCGGCCAATGCCGCGCGCCGCTCCCGTCACCAGCGCAATTTTCCCCGCAAGTCCGCCCATAAGTCCGTTGGTCTCGCCCATAGGTTTCTCTCGTACCTGCCGCCGGCCGCGCCTAGGCGCGGACCGGGGCCGGTTGCAGCTTCGGTGCGAGGCGATGCCAGGCCTGCTGCAGGTGCTGGTACTGTGCACCCAGGTCATGCTCGGGCCGCGTGGCGGTGGTTTGCGGGCTCTTGAAGTAGAAGCCCAGCCAATCCAGGATGCCCGCTTCTCCCGCCCGTTGCGCCGCATCGCTCAGCAGCGCCAGGTCGAGTAGTAGCGGCGCGGCCAGAATGCTGTCGCGGCAGAGGAAGTTGATCTTGATCTGCATCGGGTAGCCCAGCCAGCCAATGATGTCGATATTGTCCCAGCTCTCCTTGTTGTCGCCGCGGGGCGGGTAGTAGTTGATTTTGACCTGGTGGGAGAGCTTGCCGTAGAGCTCCGGATAGGCTTCGGGCTGGAGAATATGGTTGAGCGCCGAGAGCTTCGATTCCTCCTTGGTTCGGAACGCGGCCGGATCGTCGAGCGTGGCGCCGTCGCCATTGCCAAGGATGTTGGTGGAGAACCACCCCGCCAGACCCAGCATGCGCTGCTTGATTCCGGGGGCCAGGATGGTCTTCAGCAGCGTTTGGCCGGTCTTCAGGTCCTTGCCGCTGATCGGGCATCCCTGCGCCTTGGCCAGCTCGATCATGACCGGCAGGTCCACCGTCAGCGTGGGCGTGGCGTTCACAAACCCGCAGCGCTCCTGCAAGGACGCGTAAGCGTAAATCATGCTGGGGGCGATGGTGGGTTCGTTTTCCTTGAGCGCGGCCTCGAAAATCTTCAAGCTCTGGTGGGCCGGGCCGATGGGAAGGTAGACTTCCGTCGAACCGCACCAGAGCACCACGACCTGCTCCAGGCCGTTCTGCTTCTTGAACTTGCGGATGTCATCGCGCAAGGCCTGCGCCTGCTCCCACTTGTTCGTCTGAGGTTTCAGGTGCTGGCCCTCGGTGCGGCGCAAGTACTGGGGATCGTGGATGCCGGGCATGGGGGTGATCGCCTCCAGCACCGGGCGCACCGCCGCCAACTGCATCGGCTCCAGCACCGCCGCGGCCACCGCCATCTCGTAGGCGTTGCCGGCATGAATATCCCAGCCCCCAAAAACCAGATCCTCCAGCCGCGCCAGTTGCAGGTATTCGCTCAGGCTCACGGTATTGCGCCCGCCGCCGGGCGGCGTGACCTGGGTCAACTGTGTGAGCGATCCGAACGGACGCGCCAAGCCTTGGCTGATCGCGGCCACCCCGGCCACGAGTGTGGTCGAGATCGCCCCCATGCCAATCAGCAGCACGCCCAGGCGCGAGGATTGATTCTTGGCCGAAGTACTCATGATTTACCCTCCCTTGGAATTTGAGGCAGGAACCCGGTTCCACTGGTTGG
>JBOGKL010000302.1:0-9094 GCA_050745525.1 Terriglobales bacterium
GTCTTCAGCACCGCCGACGACTTATCCAAATACGCGCAAATGATGTTGAACGACGGCCTCGGCGCCAACGGCGCCCGCATCTTATCGCCCCTGGCCGTGCGCAAAATGACCACGCCTCAATCCCCGCCCAATGTGCCCGACATTCGCGGCTTGGGCTGGGACATTGACACCCCATTCTCCAGCAATCGTGGTGCGTTCCTGCCGGTTGGCTCCTACGGCCACACCGGCTTCACCGGGACCTCGCTGTGGATTGATCCGACTTCCAACACCTATATCATCATTCTGGCCAACGATACCTACCCGCATCAACGCACGCATCTCAAGCGTATCTTGGCCATGCGTTCCGACATCGCCACCGTCACCGCCGCCATCCTCGCCCTCAACGACGGTTCGACCTGGAACAATGTCGAACAAGGCCTGGAGCGCATCACCGGCTACAACGACACCGAAGCCGGCGGCCGCCGTGTCATCTACCGCAACGGCCAGGTGCTGACTGGCCTCGATGTGGCCAAGGCTCGCCGGTTCCGTCTCTTGCGCGGCAAGCGCGTCGGCCTCATCACCAACCCCACCGGCCTGGACCGCGAAGGCAATCGCAATATTGACGACATGGTGGCCGACGGCATCCACGTAACGGCCGCTTTCAGCCCCGAGCATGGTTGGTCGGGTACGCTCAACGGCCCGGTGGGCAACGCCCGCGACGCCTCTACCGGCGTGCCCGTCTTCAGCACTTACAGCTCCGACCATCCCTCGAATTTTCTGCCGGCTGCGGGTCTCGACCGCGTGACTGTCTTGGTCTACGACATCCAGGACGTCGGTGTCCGCTACTACACCTTCGAGACGACCCTGGCGTATGCCCTCCGCTCCGCCGCCGCCCGCCACATTCCTGTCATCGTCTACGATCGCCCGGATCCCATTGACGGCATCCATGTGCAGGGTGCGCCGCTGGCACCGCAGGAGAAAGGGTTTGTCGGCTATTTCCCGGGCATGCCCGTCCGTAACGGAATGACCATCGGCGAGCTGGCGCGCCTGTTCAACCGCTCCATTGGCGCCCGGCTGACCGTCGTCCGCATGCAGGGATGGTCGCGCGGTGACTTTTACGACGAAACCGGCCTAACCTGGACCAATCCCTCCCCCAACATGCGCAACCTCACCGAAGCGGTTCTCTATCCCGGCGTCGGCGAGATTGAATATTCCAACGTCAGCGTGGGCCGCGGAACCGATACGCCCTTCGAGGTCATGGGCGCCCCCTGGGTCAACGCTCCTCAGCTTGCCGCTTACCTGAACGCCCGCCGCCTGCCCGGCGTTCGCTTCGTCCCCATTTCCTTTACGCCCACGGCCAGCCACTATGCCCATCAGCTCTGCCACGGCGTCAATATGATCGTCGTCAACCGCGAGCAACTCCGCTCGCCCGAACTCGGCATCGAACTCGCCAGCGCCCTCTATCACCTCTACCCGCAAAGCTGGAAGCCCGCCGACATGAAAGCGCTCGCCGGTTCCCAAAAGGTCGTGAACGAGATCACCAGCGGGGAAGACCCGCGCCGCATCGCCGCCGCCTGGCAACCGGCCATCCAGGCGTTCGAAGCGCTGCGCCAGCCCGCCCTGTTATATCCCTAGCTACCGTCAGCTTCCTCCGCATTGCCCCGAACGGCTGCTGCATCCAATCTTGACTAAATGGTATAGATTCGCCATGCTGAAAGAGATGTATCGCTAGGGGAATTCCATGAGCAGCCAAACCCAGGATCTCGAGGCTCTAGCCAACCAGGAGTACAAGTACGGCTTCGTCTCCGACATCGAGGCCGACACCATTCCGCGCGGTCTGAACGAAGACATCATCCGACTGATCTCGGCCAAGAAAAACGAACCCGAGTTCATGCTCGAATGGCGCTTGCGGGCCTATCGCCAGTGGCTCAAGATGACCGAGCCTTCCTGGCAGAACGTCCACTATCCCCCCATTGATTACCAGGACATCATCTATTACTCAGCGCCAAAATCGGCCGGCGCCGAGGCTCCCAAGAGCCTCGATGACGTCGATCCGGAACTGCTGAAGACCTACGAAAAGCTCGGCATTCCCCTGCGCGAGCGGGAGCTGCTGGCCGGCGTCGCCGTGGATGCGATCTTCGATAGCGTGTCGGTGGCTACCACCTTCCGCGCCAAGCTGGCCGAGGCCGGTGTGATTTTTTGCCCCTTCTCTGACGCCGTGCAAAACCACCCCGATCTGGTCCAGCAATATCTCGGCTCCGTCGTCCCCTACTCCGATAATTTCTTCGCCACGCTGAACTCGGCCGTCTTCAGCGACGGTTCGTTCTGCTTCATCCCCAAGGGCGTGCGCTGCCCCATGGAGCTGTCGAGCTATTTCCGTATCAACAGCAATGAAAGCGGGCAGTTTGAGCGGACGCTGATCATCGCCGAGGAAGGCGCTTCGGTGAGCTATCTCGAGGGCTGTTCGGCCCCCAAGCGTGACAAGAACCAGTTGCATGCGGCCGTGGTCGAACTGGTCGCGCTCGACCGCGCCAGCATCAAGTACTCCACCGTCCAGAACTGGTATCCCGGCGACAAGGAGGGTAGGGGCGGAATCTACAATTTCGTCACCAAGCGCGGCAAATGCCTGGGCCGGGCCTCCAAAATTTCCTGGACTCAGGTGGAAACCGGCTCCGCCATCACCTGGAAATATCCCAGTTGCATCCTTCAGGGCGACGATTCCGTCGGTGAGTTTTACTCGGTGGCGCTGACCAAAAACCGCCAGCAGGCCGACACCGGAACCAAGATGATCCACATCGGCAAGAACACGCGCAGCACCATCGTGTCCAAGGGCATCTCGGCCGGCTACGGCCAGAACACCTATCGGGGCGCGGTGCGCATGCTCGCCGGCGCCGAAGGAGCACGCAATTATTCGCAGTGCGATTCGCTGCTCATCGGCGACAAGTGCGGAGCCCACACCTTCCCCATCCTCGAGGTCAAAAACAACACCGCCCAGGTCGAGCACGAAGCCTCGACCTCGCGCATCGGCGAGGATCAGTTGTTCTACTGCCGCCAGCGCGGCATCCCCAGCGAGGATGCCGTGTCCATGATCGTCAGCGGTTTCTGCAAGCAAGTCTTTCGTGAACTGCCGATGGAATTCGCCGTGGAAGCGCAAAAGCTGCTGGGGGTAAGCCTGGAAGGCAGTGTCGGTTAAGTCTTCGGATTCACATCATGCTTGAAATCACTAATTTGCATGCGCAAGTAAACGGGCGGGAAATCCTGCGCGGCGTGGACCTCAACCTGCGCGCCGGGGAAGTCCACGCCATCATGGGTCCGAACGGCAGCGGCAAGAGCACGCTGGCCCAGGTGCTGGCCGGACGCGATACCTACGCCGTCACCGAAGGCTCGGTCACCTACAACGGTCAGGATCTGCTCGCGCTTTCGCCCGAGGATCGCGCCCGCGCCGGCGTGTTCCTCGCCTTCCAGTACCCGGTGGAAATCCCCGGCGTCAGCAACAACTATTTCTTGCGCGCGGCGCTCAACGCCGTCCGCAAATACGAGGGCAAGGAGGAACTCGACGCTGTCGATTTCCTCCAGCGCATAAAGCAGACAATGAAGCTCCTGCACATGGACGAGGCGCTCATGAACCGCGCCGTCAACGAGGGCTTCTCCGGTGGCGAGAAAAAACGCAACGAGATCTTCCAGATGGCGGTGCTCGAACCCAAGCTCGCCATCCTCGATGAAACCGATTCCGGCCTCGACATTGACGCCCTCAAGCTCGTGGCCGAGGGGGTCAACGCGCTGCGTTCGCCCGATCGCGCCATGCTGCTCGTCACCCACTATCAGCGTCTGTTGAACTACATCGTCCCCGATCGCGTCCACGTGCTCTCGGCCGGTAAAATCGTCAGAAGCGGCGGCAAGGAACTGGCGCTCGAGCTCGAGGACAAGGGCTACCAGTGGCTGGGCGAGCCGGACATGGTGGAAGCGTCGGCGCACGCCCGGAGAGGAGCCTAGACCGTGCCTGTGTTCGGCTTGAAAGACGCCACCACCGGCGTATTCGCCAGCTATAGCGCGCGCTTTGCCGGCCAGGACCCGCGTCCCGCCTGGCTACATGAGTTGCGTCAGGAGGCTTTCGCCCGCTTCAGCGAGTTGGGATTTCCGCACCACCGCATGGAAGGCTGGCGCCAGACCAACACCGCCCCGATTGCCCGCAGCACTTTCGAGCCGCAACCGCGCATCCCTCCCGCCGTTTTGGTCCCGCGCCTGCGCGCTCTGGATCTCCCCGGCGTGGATTGGAGCCCGAAGGCGCTCCGTCTGGTCTTCATCAATGGCGTCTACGCCCCCGGGTTGTCGGCTTCGCATCTGCCTGCCGGTTGCCGCATGGGTTCCTTGGCCGAACGTTTCGCCGCCGGGGGCGAGGACCTCCGTCCCTACCTCGATTACGAGGACGAGCACGAACAGGCCTTTGTCGCGCTCAACACCAGCTTTCTCGCCGACGGCGCTTGGATCGAAATCGCTCCTCGTGCCGTCCTTTCCGAGCCCATCACCATTCTCTACGCCTCGACCGGCTCGGCCGGCCAGAAAGGCATCGCGCATCCGCGCACGCTGGTGCTGGCCGGCCGCGAGAGCCAGTTCGGCGTGGTCGAGACCTGCGCCGGTTTCGCCGGCGACGAGTACTTCACCAATGCCGTGACCTCGTTGGAAATCGGCGCCGGTGCAAATGTGGAATATACGCGCATCGAACAGGAGAGCGCGGCTGCCTTTCACGTCTCCAAGCTGCGCGCGCGCCAGGGCCGCGACAGCCGCTTCCGGGCGCACTCGATCGCCCTGGGCGGCAGCCTGGTGCGCAACAACGTGCACTGCATCCTCGACGGCGAGGGTGCTGAGTGCCTGCTGAATGGCTTGTTTGCCCTGAGCGGAACCCAGCACGTGGACAACTCCACCGTCCTCGATCACGCCAAGCCGCTCGGCACCAGCCGCGAATACTATAAGGGCGTGCTCGACAACCAAACCGTGGGCATCTTCAATGGCCGCATCATCGTCCGCAAGGATGCGCAGCACACCGACGCTGTCCAAAGCAGCAAAAACCTGCTGCTGTCGGAGGCCGCCGCCACCGTCAACACCCAGCCGCAACTGGAGATCTACGCCGACGATGTGCGTTGCACCCACGGCGCCACCGTGGGACAACTCGACCCGCAGGCCCTGTTTTATCTCCGCTCCCGCGGCCTCGGCCTGGAAGAAAGCCGCAAGCTGCTCATCTATGCCTTCGCCGCCGACGTGCTGAGCCGCGTGCAGGCTCCGGGGTTGCGCGAGCAACTGGAAGCCTTGCTTTGGGGAAAGTGGGCCGCGTGATGGCGATGCGTGCTTCCACTCCGGCAGGCTGGGCGGTCGAGGCCGTGCGCGCTGAGTTTCCCCTCCTGCGCGCCCACCCGGAACTGGCCTATTTGGACAACGCCGCCACGGCGCAAAAGCCGCAAGCCGTGCTCGACGCCTTGCGCCGCTTCTATACCGAGGAATGCTCCAACATTCATCGCTCGGTGCATCGTCTGGGCGAGCGCGCCACCGAGGATTATGAAGCGGCGCGCGAGACCGTCCGCGGCTTCCTCAACGCCCAGTCGAAGCAGGAAATCGTATTCCTGCGCGGCACCACCGAAGCCATCAATCTCGTGGCCCAAAGTTTCGCCCGTACGCAGCTGCGCTCCGGCGATGAAATTTTGATCACTGGGCTCGAGCACCATTCTGACATCGTCCCCTGGCAGCTAGCCGCTGAGGCCACCGGCGCCCTGCTGCGCGTGGCTCCCATTAACGATCGCGGCGAAGTGGAGCTCGATGCCTTTGCCCGCTGGCTCGGTCCGCGCACAAAGATTGCCGCCTTCGCACATATCTCCAACGCCCTGGGCACGATCAATCCGGTGACTGAAATGATCCGCCTCGCTCACGCCAACGGTACCCCGGTTCTCCTCGACGGTGCCCAGGCGGTGCCGCATTTCCCCGTCGATGTGCAGGCGCTGGAATGTGACTTCTACGCCTTTTCCGGCCACAAGGTCTTCGGCCCCACCGGCATCGGCATCCTCTACGGTCGTGCCGGCTGGTTGAATCGTCTTCCGCCCTGGCAAGGCGGCGGAGACATGATTCGCTCCGTCAGCTTCGAAAAGACTACCTACAACGACCTGCCCTACAAATTCGAGGCAGGAACTCCCAACATCGCAGGGGCCATCGGCCTGGGTGCTGCCCTGAGCTGGCTGTCGAGCCTCGATCGGGAGGCCATCGTAGCCCACGAGCGCGACCTGCTCGCCTATGGAACCCGTCTGCTGCTGCAAATTCCGGGGCTGCACCTGATCGGCACGGCGGAACACAAAGCCGGTGTCATGTCCTTCGTCATGGACGGCATTCATCCGCATGATGTCGGCACCGTGCTCGACTCCTTCGACGTGGCCGTGCGCACGGGACATCACTGCGCGCAGCCGGTCATGGACCGTTTCTCGATTCCGGCGACCACGCGCGCCTCCCTCGCTCTCTACAACACCCGCAGCGAGGTCGAGCGCCTGGCGCAAGGCTTGCAGCGGGTGCGGGAGATGTTCGGCTGATGTCGCAACTCGGTGATCTCTATCGCGAGCTGATCCTCGACCACAGCAAGCGGCCGCGCAACTTCGGGCCCATGCCCGAGGCCAACCACCGCGCCGAGGGTTTCAATCGGCTCTGCGGCGACCGCGTCACGGTTCTGGTCGCTCTCGAGGGCGATATCGTCCGCCAGGTTCGTTTTCAGGGCAGCGGTTGCGCCATCTCGACCGCGTCGGCCTCGCTGCTGACGGAAGCGGTGAAGGGAAAAACCCGCGCCCAGGTCGAGGCCCTGTTCCATCGTTTTCACAATCTTGTGACGGGTCAGAGCGCCGCGGAGGGAGAGGATGCCCCGGATCTCGGCAAGCTCGCCGTCTTTTCCGGCGTCAGCGAATACCCGGCCCGCGTCAAGTGTGCGAGCCTCGCCTGGCATACGCTGCACGCCGCATTGGAGTCGCCGGGCGGAGCCGAACCGGTGAGCACGGAGTAAAAGGTATGGACGACTTCCTTCTGCGCGAGGCCGAGCACAAGGAGGCGGTGGCCGCCGAGTTGGAAAAATCTTCAACCCCGGCGGTCCTGCGCGAAGCGCAACGCAAGCGCGACACCGCCGCCGAGTTGCGCCGCGAATGGGAGCAGCGCCAGCCCTCGCCGGTGGCCGTCGCCGTCGCGCCCGCGCCCGAGGTGGCCGATACGCCCGAAGCAGCCATGTTGCGCGAGTACATCGTGGATGCCATCAAGAGTTGCTACGACCCGGAAATCCCGGTCAACATCTACGATCTCGGCTTGATCTACGGTATTGACATCGCCTCCGACGGCGCCGTGCACGTGCTCATGACGCTGACCGCGCCCGGCTGCCCGGCCGCAGGCGTGCTGCCCGGTGAGGTCGAGCAGAAGGTGCGTTCTGTGCCCGGCGTCACCAACGTGCAACTCGATCTCGTCTGGGACCCGCCCTGGGATCAGAATAAAATGTCGCAGGCCGCGCGCCTGCAGCTAGGCATTGATTGGTGAGGATGCGATGAAATTCTCCAGCCAGGAAGAGTACGGTCTGCGCTGCCTGCTGCGCCTCGGAATCCGCTATGGGGAGCAGGGCAGTAACGGCTGCCTGACCATTCCCGAGATCGGCCGCCTCGAGGGCATCTCCATTCCCTACGTCGCCAAGCTGATGCGTGTGCTCCGCAACGGAGGCCTGGTCGCGAGCGCCCGTGGCGCGCTGGGCGGCTACGCACTGGCCCGTCCGCCTGAGCGCATCGCCGTCGGAGAAGCGCTGGCGATGCTGGGCGGACGCCTCTACGAACCCGGTTTCTGTGCCAGCCACACCGGCGAAGAACGCATCTGCACGCATTCGGTGGACTGCTCGCTGCGCTCGCTCTGGCGCTCGCTGCAGTTGGTGCTCGATCAGGTGCTCGACAAAACCAGCCTGCGCGATCTGCTCTGCAACGAAACGGAAATGACCTCCTGGATCGGTCATCTCGTCACCGTCTCCGGCCTGGCCCCGGTTGCCGTCAAGAACTGACGGCATGCTCTCGACCCTATTCTTTGATGTCGGCGGTGTGCTGCTGACCAATGGCTGGGACCGCGCCGAGCGCGCGCGCGCCGCCGCTCGCTTTGGCCTCGATCCCGCCCGCCTCGAACGAAGGCATACTCCCCTGATCGAGCCGCTCGAGTGCGGCGTGCTCTCGCTCGACGACTATCTCGATAAGGCGGTCTTCGACGAGCCGCGCCCATTTCCCCGCGCGGAATTCATCGCTTTCATGCAGTCCTGTTCGCAGCCCATGGCCGACTCCCTCGCCATGCTGCCCGAGCTGGCCCCGCGCTTCCGCCTCGCCACGCTCAATAACGAAGGACGCGACCTCAACGACTACCGCATCGAGCGCTTTGATTTGCGGCAGTACTTCTCGGCCTTTTGCAGCTCCTGCTATCTGGGAGCGCGCAAGCCCGGCCCGGAAATCTTCGAGCGCGCGCTCGGCATCCTGCACCTCCGCCCCGAAGACTGCGGCTTTGTGGACGACCGCCTCGAGAATCTCGCCACCCCACGCGCCCTCGGTCTGACCTGCTTCCTCTTCACCACCCCCGCACAGTTGCGTCAAGACCTATGCCTCGACTGATTGCCCAACCCACCCGCATCACCCCCGCCGGCAACAAGCCCAAGCTCATAGACGAGTTCATCGGCCGTGTGAACTCCGGCACCGCTTCCTGCAGCATCGCGCAGATGGAGTCACCTCCCGGATGGCAGGAACCGGGCCAGACGCCCGAGTTCGACGAGTACACGCTCGTCCTCTCCGGCTCCCTTCTCGTCGAGTCCCGCGGCGGCTCGCTCGACGTCGCCGCCGGCCAGGCCGTCGTCGCCCCCGCCGGCGAATGGGTGCGCTACTCCACGCCCCAAGGCGCCACCTACGTCGCCGTCTGCCTCCCCGCCTTCACCCCCGCCACGGTCCACCGGGACTCATAGCGCGGGCGCGTTCGAGTTTGCGAGGAACGCTTTGAGCCTTCGGATGATCCGCTCTGGCTCACGCGTCTGGCACTCCCAGATAACCATGCACCCCCACCCCAGCTTGCGTAGACGCGCGAGGGTGCGCCT
>JBOGKL010000303.1:0-15519 GCA_050745525.1 Terriglobales bacterium
GTGTGGACGAGCTGAATCAGCTCGATTGGAATGCCATTGCAGCAAAGGATTTCAGGGACTCGGATGTAAAGGAATCAAAGCAGGCTGAATTCCTTTTGCACGAATATTTCCCGTTTGATCTGATCGAGCGAATTGGTGTTCGGGGCATGGCCGCTTACGGGCAGGTGAACACCGTCCTGGTGCCGGCCGCGCACAGGCCGAACGTTGCGATTATGCAGGCGTGGTACTTTTGATGACAGGAGAGCCGCGATGATCGATTTCAAGACTGGCGACATCCTCTCCGAAGCTGCCGAGGCGGTCGTCAACACCGTCAACTGCGTTGGCGTCATGGGACGGGGAGTTGCCCTGAAATTCAAGCAGGCCTATCCGGAGAATTTCGAAGCGTATGCGCAGGCATGTCAGCGGCAAGAAGTCCAACCCGGGCGGATGTTCGTTTTCACGCCAGGTCGGCTCACTAACCCGCGCTACATCATCAACTTTCCGACGAAACGGCACTGGCATGGGAAAGCGCGGATCGAGGACATCGAGAAGGGACTTATTGCGCTCGTTTCCGAGGTGTCAACACGCGGGATTCGTTCGCTGGCGATTCCACCGCTTGGCGCCGGCCTCGGTGGCCTTGACTGGGCAGTCGTTCGACCGCAGATTGAGCGAGCGTTTCTTGCGTTGCCCGACGTCCGCATCGTCATATTCGAGCCGTACGCGACATCGCCCGCGGAGTCGAGAGCGAGGCGCGGCAAGGTTCCGCCGATGACGCCGGGGCGAGCAGCGCTTGTCGGGTTGATGAACCGGTACCTGACCGGACTGTTGGACCCGTTCGTGACATTGCTTGAGGTTCATAAGCTCATGTACTTCATGCAGGAAAGCGGTGAGCGCTTGCGGCTCAACTTCGTGCAAGGGCCTTACGGTCCGTATGCCGAAAACCTGCGACATGTCCTCAAGGCTATCGAAGGCCATTACATCTCTGGTTACGGTGACGGCGGTGAGGAGCCCGATAAGGCATTGGAGCTTGTACCAGGCGCTACAGAGGATGCGGAAACAGCACTTGCATCGTCGCCGTTGACGAAAGCCCGATTCGACAGGGTGAACGGTCTTGTTCAAGGATTCGAATCGCCTTTTGGGCTTGAGTTGCTCGCGACCGTGCATTGGGTGATCACAAACAGCCAGCAGGGTTCGGAGAACGATCTTGTGGCGCGCGTCTATGCGTGGGGGGAGCGCAAGCGCAAATTCTCGTCGGAACAGATCGGGATTGCCGAAAACGTATTGGCGACCAAGAATTGGATTGGAAAGGCAACCCGAGCGCTATAGGCTTGCTGGAATGCCGAGAATTCGCTTTCTTTTCGGTGGCAGTTGATACCGCAAGATGGGCGGGGCCGTGCGCGGTGCTGCGGCTGGTTCTCGGGGGCGAGGCGGCCGTAACGGGTCATATGGCTCGTCAATTCCTGCACTTCGCGCAAGCCGATGGCAGCCATGCTCAGCCGGCTGGCGACGGCGTGGTGCAATGCGAATGCGGGTGGGATCCGCGGCTTGGCTACTGGGAAATGACCATCTGGGACGAGCTTTGCAGGGTGAGGGCAGCGGCGGGTACCAGCGGGACATCCAGGTCGAACGGGTATTGCACGGTGATGGTGACGGTGCCGCCGGGAGCGTTGTTGGGCGCCCAGGTGGTGGACACGGTGATCGCGCTGGCATCAATCACGCCGGGAGACAGGCTCTGAACATAGCTTTGGATGTCGCTGGCACCGGCGGGGCAGGCGGAGGCAAAGCTGGTGCAATCGGCGCCGCGAACCATGGCGTAGCGGGCGGCTTGGCGCGCGGCGACGGCGAGAAAGTGGTAGGCGTAGAGCGCGCGCCCAAGCTGGACGGTGCCGATCATCAGCATGAGCAGCAGCGGCGTGATCAGGGCAAACTCGGCCATGGCGGCGCCGCGGCCGCGGAGGCGCAGATGCGACCGCGGGTTGGTCACGGCTTGGCCTCGATGGTGGCTTGACTGTGCAGCGTCAGTGGCGCCGGCCAGCCGAAAAAGTTGCAGATGGGCGTGAAGGTGGCGCTGGTGTTGACTTGGGCGTAGACCTGCAAACGGCTGAGCAGACAGTCACTCAGCGAACAGTCGGCCGCGGCGCCGCCACTGGAGCACGAGCACACATGCGTCGCGCTCGCCGTCAGGCTGGTCAGTTCGCCTCCGTCGGCCAGGGCAGCCTGGATCATCCCTGGATTATTCACCGCCGTCGTCGGGTTCTGCGCCCCATACAGCGCCCCCGCATGCGCGGCGTGGTCCACCACGATTGCGGTATAGGCCAGCCGTCCCAGTTCCTCAACCCCGAGCAGCAGCAAGACGCACAGCGGTAGGATGATGGCCAACTCGGTCAGTGCCTGGCCGCGGCAGCGCCGGCCGCGGGCTTGTCCCAACCGTACGCGGGGGGCGCGCCGTGCGCGCTGTGGGCGAAACCGGTGCGAAATGGCCGCGTAACTGCGTAGGGCGGCCCGCCCCCAGCGAGCTATGAGGCGCGGCCCCGACCGGGCTGGGGCCCCGGGCCCACAGCCTGGTCGAGCGTCAAGCGGGTCGCGCGCCGGCGAAGGCGCCAGTGGCGCCTTGCGCGCGCGGGGCCCCGCGCCAGTCAATATGGATCGATGCCGCTGCATGTTCATCCCACGAGCGATGCCGCCTTGATGGGCGACCCGCCAGGCAGTGAGCTGAAGTCGGCGTTAAAGGTGGCCGACCCGTTGATGGTGATCGTGGCGCCGACCAGGATGCCGTACTCGGACCCCGACCAGCCGCCGTTGTCCACTATGTTGGCTGCGGGTGCATAGATGGTTCCGTTGAAAAGACCTTGATCGCCGTTGACGGTGAACGGGAGCACGTTGGTCCGCGCCTGAAAGAAGAGAATGCCGGCATAGGGGCCAGTGGTGGGCGCGCTCAGGCTGGAGTTGGCGCTGCCGTCCAACGTGAACGCGCCGGCCGCGTTGTAGAAGGTAACCCCGTCGCCCACCAGCGTGGGCCTTCCGTTGATGACGAAGCCGCTGTCGAGTATGTAGGTGCCGGGTTTGAAGGTGACCGTGGCGTCGCCATCGACGGTGAGCGGAGTGCAATACACGCCGGGGTTAAGGGTGACGCTCCCGGAGCCTGTAATGAGCGTGGGGCTGGCGCAGGAGCCGACGAGGGAGGGGACGGGAAGGCTGGCCAGCGGATCGGAGACCGGTACAATGCCTTCGGTGATGGAGGGGCTGACCGTGACCGAGCCACTCAACTGAGCGCCGCCGGCAACGCCAATCGCCGTGGCGCTGAGGCTGCCGCTGCCGTTGATCTCCAAGGCGCTCGAGCTGGTGGAATTGATGTAAAGCCCGCATTGGAGCTGAATATCGAAAGCTCCGTTGATCAGGACGGCGCCGGAGGCCGCCGGGTTCAGCGCATACATGCAGCCGGTGCCGTTGCCCAGGTGCGCGACGGCGCGGGCGCTGGGCGAGAGTGCGGTGATGCCGAAAACGTTGGCGAAGTAGGTGTTTAGGGTCTCGGTGGCGATCACTTCGACATACTCGCCGTCCCCGGTATGCGGGCCGCTGGCGGGAGGATCGTTCACCGTCAGCGTCTCGCCCCCGCTGCCGCTGGAGAAGCCGTTGCTGGCGGCGGCGTCCTGGGCGGCGGTGGTGACATCGCCCCAGGGAATTTCCGCGGCGCCGGCTACGGCGGCGGCATCGGCCACGGTTTGCAAATGGGTCTCCTCGACCCGCGCGACTCCGATGTCGGTGCTCAGCGCGGCGATGCCCAGCAGCGCAGCCAGGAACAGAACAAAGATGGCGATCGTTTGCCCGGATTGGCGCTGTGCCCGCGCGCGTGCTGCCGCCGGCGCCGGGTTGGGAGCGCGCGTGGAGGCGACTTCGTCGCCGATCGTCGTAAAGCCGACCTGGTCCCCAACGCGGGTTAAGGTCCGCTGCACCGTACCGGCGGGCAGTTCGAGCACGCCGGCGGCTTTACGGCGTATCACGCCCACCCGCCACGGGCGCAGGCCGGTATGAATGTGGATGATGCGGAAGCTCCGGTCGAGGTAGAGCGCGTCTATGGCATAGCGCATCCCGAAAGTGTGCACGCCTTGGCTGGGAGTGATCCAGAGGCCGCGCCCGTGGCCGAACGCGGGCGCCGGCGTGGCCAGCAGGCCGCACAAACGGGTGAGGAAGGTGTCGGCGACGCCGAGCTCCGATGCAAGCGCTACGCCGCGCGTCAGGTTATGGGCGGTGGCGGAGTTCATGGCTTGAGCACCGGTCCCAGATGGCGGATGAGAGACAGTACGGCCGGCCCCAGCACCACGATCATGACCGCCGGAAACAGGAACAACGCGAGTACCGGCAGCATTTTGATGCTCAGCTTGGCGGCGGCTTCTTCGGCGCGCTGGCTGCGCTCGACGCGCAGCGCGTCCGACTGGATGCGCAATACCTGGGCCACGCTCGTGCCGAATCGGTCCGCCTGGATGAGCACGGCGGCGAGCGTGCGCAGATCGTCCACGCCACTGCGGTGGGCCAGGTTGCGCAGCGCTTCGGCGCGCGGCACGCCGGCGCGCGTCTCCAGCGCGGCCAGGTCCAACTCCCCGCACAAGTCCGGATGCAGGTGCCGCAATTCCTGGGCCACGCGATGCAACGCCGTTTCCAGCCCCAAGCCGGCCTCGATGCAGATCACCATCAAATCCAGCACGTCGGGCAGGCTGAGGCGGATGCGCTGCGCGCGCTGGGCCGCCAGTCGCCGCAGCCCGAAGCGGGGCAGCACCCACCCCAGCAGCGGCAAGGCGACGAGCAGCAGCGGTGAGTGGCGCTCCCATCCCGCCACCAGCACCAGCAGCAGCAGCCCCAGCACGAGCACAGCGCGCAGGCCGAAATAGATGCGCGCGTGCTGCGCCTGCCGGTAGCCGGCCTCGAGCAGGAGCTGACGCGTGCGGCTGACCTCTTTGGGCGAAGCCGGCAGGAGCCGGCTCGCGTCGCTGAGCGCTTGTCGAATGCGGTCGCCGGCTTTGGGTGTGGGCGCGGCAAAGCCGAGCGCCTGACGCAGACGGCCGAGAGCCCGGGCCCCCGGCGCCATCCAGGCCGCTCCGGCCGCAAACACCGCCATGGCGACGGCGCCTACCAGTAGTACGAGCCAAAGACTGGTCATAAACACCTCATACCTTGATCTCCACAATGCGCATCAGTAGCAGCAATCCGAACCCTTGCATGCCCGCGCCGATGGCCAGCATCATGCGACCCAGCGGATCCGTGAACAGGGGCTGGATGAACTGCGGGCTGATCGTTCCCAGCGCCAGCAATAACAAGGGCGCCAGCGCGGCCAGCGACCACATCGTCATCCGCGCCTGGGCAGTGTGGGTGAGAATCTGGCGCTTGACCTTGACCCGTTCGCGCATCACGCGCGCCAGCTTTTCCAGGATTTCGGCCAGGTTGCCGCCGCTTTCGCGCTGGATGATCATGGCGGTCGCCAGAAATTTCACCTCGACCAGGGGCACACGCTCGCTCAAGTGCTCCCAGCACTCGCGCAGCGACAGGCCAAAGCGCTGCTCATCCCAAACCCGGCGGAAGCCCCCGGCCAGCGGTTCGGGCGTTTCTTCGGCGATGAGCTCGAGAATAGCCGCCGGCGGATGGCCGGCACGGCTGGCCCGGACGAACAAGTCCAGCGCCTCGGGCAGTTGGTTTTGGAATGCGCGCAGCCGCTGGCGGCGGCGGCGCGCCACCCACCACCAGGGAAGCCAGGCGGCAAGCACCACGGCGGGCAGAATGCCGAACCAGGGAACGAAGCAAGAAGCAATGAGATCCGCGAACACCGCCGCGCCCGCGCACACCAGTAGAAATTTGCCGGGCCGGATGGTCATCCCGGCCTGCTCGAGCCAATGCTGCAGGCGCAGCGTCATGCGCCGTCGTTGCAGCCAGCGATGCAGCAGCGGGATGTCGCTCAGCCGTTCGCTGCGGATCAGCAGGCCTCGTTTGCCTGGCGGCGGCGCCGTGGGCGTGGCCGGCTGCAGTTTTTCCTGCAGGCGGCCGAGCGCGCGGCTGCCGCCCGCGGCGAGGTGCCAACCGAGCCCGAGCACTCCCAGTAACGCCAGAAGGAGGAAAGCGTCAAGCAACATAAAGCGTCCTCAGGGTTCTTCGCCCTCTTCCAGCCATTCCGGTTGGAGCGGTTGGCCCGCGATGGCAAGCCAGTCGGCGCAGTGTGGCCGCAGACGGCTGCTGCGGAAGCGGCCCTGGACCGAGCCATCCTCGGCAATGCCGCTGCGCTCGAAATGGAAAAGCTCCTGCATGGAGATGACGTCGCCCTCGACGCCGGTGATTTCGGCGATGCTGATCACCTTGCGCGAGCCGTCGGCGAGGCGCGCCAACTGGACGACGAGGTGAAGAGCGGAAGCGATCTGCTGGCGGATGGCGCGGGCGGGCAGGTTCAGGTTCGCCATGCTGACCATGGTCTCCAGCCGCCCCAGCGCATCGCGCGGGCTGTTGGCGTGCACGGTGGTCAGCGAGCCGTCGTGGCCGGTGTTCATCGCCTGCAGCATGTCAATGGCTTCTTCCCCGCGGCACTCGCCCATCACGATGCGGTCGGGGCGCATGCGCAGGCTGTTGATGACCAGTTGGCGCTGCAGCACGGCCCCCTGGCCTTCCAGGTTGGCCGGGCGCGTCTCCAGGCGCACGACGTGTGCCTGCTTGAGTTGCAATTCAGCGGCATCTTCGATCGTGATCACGCGTTCGTGTTCGGGGATGAAGCCCGACAGCACATTCAGCAGCGTGGTTTTGCCCGTGCCCGTGCCGCCGGAAATGAGGATGTTGCGGCGCGCGACGACGCAGCAGCGCAGGATCTCGCACATGCCGTGGGTGAGCGTGTGACGCGCCATCAGCATTTCGGCCGTAAGCGGGTCGGTGCTGAAGCGGCGGATGGACATACAGGGGCCGTCCAGCGCCAAGGGCGGGATGATCGCGTTCACGCGCGAGCCGTCGGGCAGCCGCGCATCCACCATGGGCGAGCTTTCATCGATCCGGCGCCCCACCCGGCTCACGATCCGGTCAATAATGCGGCGCAGGTGGGCGTTGTCGCGAAACACCACCGGGCAGCGGCACAACCGGCCGCCGCGCTCCACGTACACCTGGTCGGCGCGGTTGATCAGGATGTCGCTGATGGAGGGATCCTGCAGCAGTTCTTCCAGCGGTCCGAGCCCAAAGATCTCGTCCAGCAGGTCGCGCTGCAGGTCCTCGCGCTCGGCCAGGCTGAGCGGAACGGGCTCGAGCGAGAGCAGCGAGTGGATCAGCCCCGCCACTTCCTGGCGCGCGGCGGGCTCGGACATGCGTTCGAGCTCCTCCAAGTGCAGCCGTTCGAGGACGCGGCGGTGATAGTCGGCTTTGATTTGCTGATAGTCGGTGAAAGCGAAAGTCGCAGCCATGGTCGGGTGTCCTCAGGGGTCTGGGTTTAGGTTTGCGTGGGGTGGACGCGCAGGAAGGGGCGCCAGCCGTGCGCTTTTTTGGGTTCGGCAGCGCCCAGCAGCGAGCCTGCCAGGGCCTGCACGTTGCGCGCCCAAGCCGAGGCCGGCCGGGTGGTGAGAGGCTGGCCGCACTCGCAGGCTTCCCGCAGTGCGGCATAGGCGTTGACCATCCGGCAGCGGACGGGCATGTGGGTGAGCGCCTCCAGGCCGTCGAGGTCCGCCTGCGGCTTGGCGTCGTAGCGGTTGAGCACCAGCTCGAACGGCAGGCGGTGGGCCGGGTCGAAGTACTGGCGCAGTTGGGCCGCGCTCCAGAGCGAAACCGTATCGGTCTGGCTGACCAGCAGAATATGGCTGGCGGCCTCCAGCAGCCGCGCGCCGAGTGCGTCGTAGCGCGTAGACAAATCGGCGACGACGAGCGGATGGGTTTGACGGAGCAGATCTATCCAGGCCGCCGGCTCGTGGTCCGCCGGCGCAGTGGGAGGAAAGATCAGGGGCTCGCTGGGAGCGGCCAGCACATCGATTCCGGAGGCATGGCGTACCAGCAGGCTGTGCAGCAGAGCCGGATCGGGCCGCTGCATGTGCCGCAGCAGGTCCCGGAGTGTGTACTGGGGTTTCAGGTTCAGATAAAGCGCGGCGTGGCCGAGCGGGGCGGCATCCAGCAGCAGGACGGGGGAACTGTCGCCTGCGCCCGCCGCCTGCAGGGCCACGGCCAGATTCACCGCCAGCGTGGTGGCGCCGGAACCGCCGCGCGCCCCCACCACCGCGATCAGCCGCCCGCGCGCGGCCGCACCCGGCGTGGCGCGGCGGGCGCGTGCGCGCGCCATCGCTTCCTCCAGGGCTTCGCGCCGCAACGGTGCTTCCAGATATTCCGACGCCCCCACCCGCATGATTTCGACAATCCGGCGCGCCGGATCGAGCGGACCTACCACCATCACCAGCTCCACCCCCAGCTGCTGGCGCAACCATTGCACCATGGCCAGCGCCGCTTCGGTGCCGGCGTCCGAGGGGGGCAGCGACAACAGCACCGCTTCGGGTGGATGGCGGAGCAAGGCGCCGGCGGCGGCAAACGGGATTGGGAGCCGCATGCCGGGACCGGCCACCTCGGCATGCGCGCTTCCGCTCACGATCGCTTCCAAATGCCGGCGTTCGGAGTCTTCCGCCGCCAGGAGTGTGAGTTTCACTGCCATAGCTGCATCCCAGGAGTCGTCAGCGCCCGGCTGCCTTGCCGTCAAACTGTTGCGGGTTCAAAAAGGGCTGGGGCATGACCAGCGGGTGCGGCCTCGAGTTGGACTGCAACAAATGCGCCGTCACGACGACCATGAGCTCGGTCCGGCTTTTGTTGGTGCTGCGGCTTTCAAAGAACTTGCCCAGCACCGGAATCGAGGACAGGCCCGGAATCTTCGAGAAAATCGTCGTCAGGCGGTTGTCGAGCAGGCCGGCGATCACGAAACTCTGCCCGTCCCTCAGCTCGAGATCCGTGGAGGCGCGGCGGGTCGTCAGCGCCGGGATCACGAAGCCGGACATGGTGACCGCGTTGGAGTAATCCAGGGCGCTGACCTCCGGCGTCACCTGCAGCTCGATTGTGCCGTCGGGCAGGATGTTGGGCGTGAAATGTAGGTTGATGCCGTAGGGCTTGAATTGAATGGTGACGTTGTTCACCACGCCCTGGCCCTGTACCACCGGGAACGGAAACTCGCCGCCGGCCAGGAAACTGGCCTGCTTGCCGCTCATGGCCACCAGGT
This sequence comes from Terriglobales bacterium, assembly GCA_050745525.1. Lineage (GTDB taxonomy): Bacteria > Acidobacteriota > Terriglobia > Terriglobales > SCQP01 > SCQP01. The sequence goes on from JBOGKL010000303.1 coordinate 9,179, forward strand.
TGGGTTCGGCCAGGATTTGCAGCAGGTTCTTTTGTTGCAGGCTTTGCAGCAGTAGACCCAGATTGGCCCCGCGGCTGAACAGAAACACATTGAGCAGATCATTGAGAGCAAAAGCTGCTGCCTTGCCGCTCACTGTTCCCTGCAGCGCTTGGCTCGGAGCCGGGACGGTCACATTGGCGGGCGGGCCAAACTGGCCGGTGCTCTCCGATCCCACCATGGCCGGCGCCGTCGAGATCAGGTTGGCGCCCAGTTGGGTGACCGCGCTGCGATCAACCTCGGCGAAGCGGACCTGCAAGAGCACCTCGCCCGGATCCGGAGCCGGATCGAGGCTGAGGTCATTGACAATTTTCGGCGCGAAGCCGGCGGCCACGTTGAGCACTTGTTGGCCCAGGGCGGCCGTGGGTACGACGCCGGCGACGGTAAGGGCAGTGCCGCTGGACGTCACCTGCAGCTTTTGCTGAGGGTAGAGACGGCGCAACTCCTGTTGCAGCGGGGTGGGGTCGAGCGCGACGTGGACGTCGTAGGTGCGCGGCTCCGCCGCTCCCGCCCACACCAGCAGCGATACCTCACCGGGCGAGCGGCCCTCCACCAGCAACTGATGCGGCGAGACCACGATCGCTTTGGCGATGGTGTCATCGGCCAGAGCCACCCGCTGCAGGGGTTCCGCGCTGGAAACCAGCAGGCTGCCGTGCGGGGCCAAGTGTAAGGCGATCGGTGTGGCGAGGCGCACGGTGACGGGCGCTTCCCTCGGCGGCGGGGAAGGCTCCGGCGGCGGCATAGGCGGGGCTCCGCCGACATAACAGGCCGGCAGCGAAGCAGCGCCGCTCGCGCTGAAGACCGGGTCGAGTCCGCCTTGAGGCGCCGGGGCGAGAGCTGGCTCGGGCATCGGCGGCGGCGCAGCCGCGGCCGCATTGATGCCGAAGCGCACCGCCAGGCTGCTTGGAGCCAGTGGGTCCAATACCTGTGGCCAAACCGCGGCGGAGCCGTGAGCTACCAAGGTGAGCGGCCGAGGCGGTAAGGGTGCCGCGGCGGCCAGGCCCAGGCGCAGACTGCGTGCCGGCAGAGGATCGAGCACCGGCACCGGCAGCGCCAGCGGCGTTGCGATGGCCAGAACCGGCGCCGGCAGTGCGTACGCTATCGGCGTTTCGTAGCGCACGGGCGCAGCGGCGTTGCCGGGCCCTGCGCCGGGCGCCATCATGAGCACGCCCAAGCCGAGAAGAATGCCGTTCAGAGGCCACGGGGTTGAGAGTAAGGAAGAGTGCTTCATACGAATGACTCCAGGCTGTGCAGAAATGGGTTAGCGGTGGTATGGGAACGACAGGGTTTGCCGCGCCGTTCCGAGCAGCAGTTCCACCGTCTGCGGCGGCGGCGGGTCCACGTGTGCGGGTGGGTCCTTGCGCCGCCTCCGCAGGGCCACCCCAACGGGTGCCGGCCGCAACGGAAACTCGTGAAAAAGAGTGGCGTTCAGTACCGGTGCGACCTCGGGGCGCTGCTCGTCCAGCGGGTTGCGGAGCGCCAATTGGATATGACCAAAGCGTTCCGAAAGTGCGAGTTTCTCCGCCCCAATGGGTGTAACCAGCAGCGTAATGACAGTGACCAGCTTGGGCTTTCCAGTGGTAACCTGCTCCATTTGCTCGCCAGCGGTCAGGACCTGCACGTTGGAGAGCAGGGTAACGGTGGTCACGCCACGTGGATTGCCCGTCGCACTATGGTTTCCAGTAAGTAATACGTCAACGTGGGTGCCCGGCAGTACGTAGCCGGCGACCGAGACTACATCGTTGACTTTCACCGAGACGGCGCGCATGCCCGCCGGGATCAGCGGCGGCAAGCCGACGCCAGTGCCAGGTTTGGCCACCATCTCCGCCACGATCACCTGGCGGGGTACAGCGGCGGTCGTGAGGACCCGTCCGGCCAATTGCTGCGGGCGATGGAACACATGCGCCGGCAGCGTTGCCGGCGGCAGATTGACGGTGGTTAACTCGCTCGGCTCGAGCGGCACGCCCGGGCTCAATGCCAGTGTGGCCACTACGACCGGGGTGGTGAGCACCTGGACGCGCCCGCGCTGGAATTGGCGCAAAGTGACCAGCCCCGCGATGCCGGCCAGTGCCAGCGCCATAACCGATAATCCCAACCATCGAGTGCGTTTCATTGTTGTAGTGTCTCCATTGCCACCGCCGCCGGGGCGCGCCGTTCCTACTGGCGCGCGGGCGACGTGTGTGTAGTGCGGCTCAGATGAACAAGAGCGCGCAGAGAATGCCGATTGCTAAGGCGGGGCCGAAGGGCGCGGTTACGGCATCAGCGGATTCCAGCCGGCACTCCGGGTTCGGGTGCAAGCCGTAAATCCGCCAGCCGCGCAGGATGATGAATAAGCGCCCGCCGAGCTGCGCCAAGCGCCCTCGACGGGCCAATTGCACCAGCGCAAAGCCGGCCGCCACGAGCAGGGCTACGGTGACGCTGAAACACCACGCCCGCACGCCCAGCAGCGCACCCGCGGCGGCTAACCACTTGGCGTCGCCACCGCCGACGGCATCGAGTTGCCATAACAGTGCCCCGAAGACCAGTCCCAAACCGGTGGCGGCGAGCGCGGAGGTTGTGGCGCCCGCCACCCCGGCATGTGCCAGCCCCAGCAGGCAGGCTGCAACCGTCAGCCAACGCGGGATTGTGCGCCAACGCAAATCCCACACCGCCGCCAGACAGGCAAGCCAGAGCACCAACGCCGGCCATGGAGGCACGGTTTAGCTGGCCGGGACAATCTTGTTGGCGACGTTTTGGACCAGCGTCGAGATGTCCGTGCCGAGCGTGGTAAAAGCAGCAAGCGCGATGGCCGCGACAACACCGAGGGCAATGGCGTATTCCGCCAAATCCTGGCCGCGGTCATCCCGCCAGAGACGAAGTAGGGAATTTTTCATTTGAGTTTCTCCGTGCTGGAGATAGGTGCTGTCCGGAACCGAGTTCGCAACCTGAACCAGGACATGCATTGCCTTCTCCGCGCCTGCATCCCTGCACGCCACCGGCCATTGCGGCGCGCCTAGGGACTCGTGGCGTTTGCGTGTGCCGCACCGCCCGCGCGGGTGGCTCGCCGCCTGCAAGCGGCTGCACAATTTGTGCAGCGGCTTCGCAGATACTGTGACAGCGGACGTGATAGCCAGATACACTGCGGGTCATCCCGCCCGGCGATGGCGCTCCATCGACAAGGCGGAGCCGCGCCCGGCCAGACGACTGCCACAACGTGAATCGTCAATTCCCCGTCCCGCGCAGCTCCAGGGTTCCTGGCGCCCATCAATGTCACAAAGAAGTCATAAACTCTAAGTCCGTAACTCGCATCTAAGCACGTATGCGATCCTCCGCGCACCCGCGCCCTCCGGCCCCGGCCGGCCCCTTGCCGCCGGCCGCCAGAGCCCGCGAACTGTCACTCCCGCTCTTCGAGCCGGCTCAACAACTTACAGCCAGAAAAGGAACAGATCCGCAGGTTTCACCGCACCCTCGTTTTGACTTCCCCGACCCTTCCGTGGCAGGCTTCCTGCTGCAACGTCTCTGCCGCGGAGGATCGCATCGTGCCACGCCATCGCAACCGCCCGCTCACCGCCGCTCTCGCCCTGCTCACCCTTGCCTGCCTGCCCTTGGCGCTGCTGTCGCAGTCCCCCGCCTCCGCCGCCGAGTACAAGCCCAACTACGCCCTCGCCGCCCGCTTCATGCCCGCGGAAGTGAACCACCTTGTCTTTTCCACCTCCATCACCCCGCACTGGTTCAGCCGTTCCGACAAGTTCTGGTTCAGCTTCAAAACCACCGCCGGCACCAACTACTACCTCGTGGACCCGGTCGCTAAAACCCGCCAGCCGCTCTGGGATAACACCCGCCTCGCCGCCCAGTTGAGCACCCTCACCGGCTTCGCCTACGACGCCCAGCATCTGGGGATCAAAGACCCCCATCTGGTGGATCACGACACCGCCCTCCGCTTCTACGTCGAGATCCGCGCCGATGCCGTCCTCCCCGGCACGCCCAATTACTCCCAGGTCCTCCGCCCCGCCCAACTCACTGCTGCCGCTGCCGCCGCTGGCGGCGGCACCCTCCGTAGCGCGCAGCGCGAAGGAGGGCCGCCCAAGCGCAAGCTCTACTTCCTCTACACCCTCGCCACCGGCCAACTGCAGCGCCTCGACCAGTTCGCCGTCCCGGTGCAGCCGCTGTGGGCCAACCTCTCCCCCGGCGGCAAGTACGTCCTCTTCGCCCGCGGCGACAACCTCTTCCTGATGGATGCGGCCAACTACGCCAAGGCCCTCCTCCACCCCGACGATCCCACCATTCAGGAGGTCCAGCTTACGACCGATGGCGTCGCCGCCTACAGTTACGCCGACCGTCTCACGCCCGAGGTCCAGGCCGCGCTCGTCAAGCAGGATAAGGGCGACGTCCACAACCCCAAGGGCATGCGCCTCCCCACGCTTTCCATGCACTGGTCCCAGGATGGCGCCAAGTTCGCCTTTGTCCGCGAGGATGACCGCAAGGTCGCCGACCTCTGGGTCATCCACTCGCTCGCCCAGCCGCGGCCGCTGCTGGAGACTTATCCCTACGCCATGCCCGGCGAGTCGAACGTCCCTGTGCGCGAGCTCCAAATCTTCACCCTCGCCACGCGCCGGCGCGTCGTCGTCCCCGAGCGCGATTTTCCTCTCACCGATCCCAGCCTCTCCATCGCCGACGCCATGACCACCAGCGCCGAGCGCGAGCAGAGCGCCCAGCGCCGCCTCTGGTCCACCGCCCTGCATCTCACCGGCGAGCGCAGCTACTCCTCCAGCTCCCGTTGGCTGGCGTCCGGCTCCGGCGAATTATATCTCACCGTGCGCGATCGCGACTTCCGCTCCGCCGACATCTGCGTCGTGGATACGGACAGCGGCAAGATCCGCACCCTGATTCAGGAGACCGCGAATCAGTGGCTCGACACTTCGCCCACCCCCTTCGGCGGCGGCAATCTCTGGCTGGCGAACCACGGCCAGGATCTGATCGTGTGGTCCGAGCGCGAGGGCTGGGGACATTACTATCTTTACCGCAGCGACGGCACGCTGCTGCACCCCATCACGCGCGGACCCTGGATGTCGGGCGCCGTCGTCGGCATTGATCAGGCCGCCAGCATCCTGTACTTCCTAGGTAACGGCAACCACTCGACGATCAATCCTTATTACCAGCATCTCTACCGCGTCGGCCTGGACGGCACCGGCCTCGCCGACCTCACCCCCGGCGACTTCGACAACCACGTCGAAGCCAGCGACGACGCGCACTACTTCGTCGCCACCGCCTCGCGCGTCAACAATCCTCCCGTCGCCCAGCTGGTGGATGGCCACGGCGCCCTCGTTACCCCGCTCGCCCACACCGACGTCAGCCGCCTCCTCGCCGCCGGCTTCAAGTACCCGGTGCCGTTCGACATCAAGGCCGCCGACGGCGTCACCAACCTCTACGGCGTCATGTACGAGCCCTTCGATCTGCACCCGCATCACAAATACCCGGTCATCGAGTACGTCTACCCCGGCCCCCAGACCGAATCCGTCCCCCTCGCCTTCAACCCCAAGGACCAGAACCTGCCGCTCGCTCAACTGGGCTTCATCGTCGTCTTCGTCGGCAATCGCGGCGGCAGCCCGCTGCGCGACAAGTGGTACGACAGCTTCGGTTACGGCAACCTGCGCGACTACGGCCTGGCGGATAAGCGCGAGGCCATCCTCGAGCTGGCCGAGCAGTATCCGTTTATAGATGCCGCCAAGGTCGGCATCTGGGGCCACTCCGGCGGCGGCTTCATGACCGCGGCCGCGATGCTGCAGTACCCGACCTTCTTTACCGCCGGATGGAGCGAGTCGGGCAATCACGACAACAACAACTACAACCGCTCCTGGAGTGAAAAGTACGACGGCGTGCGCGAGCAGCGCGAAGCCAACGGTGCCATCCGCTTTCTCTACACCATCGAGAAGAACGAGTCCCTCGCCGCCAACCTCCGCGGCCACCTCATGCTCACCACCGGCGACATGGATAACAACGTCTCCATGGTCAACACCATGCAGTTGGCCAACGCTCTCATCCACGCCGACAAGCGCTTCGAGATGCTGGTGTTCCCCGGCATGCGCCATCCCTACACCCCGATTAAGGATTACGTGCTGGCCCGCCGCATGGACTTCTTCGCCCGATGGCTGCTGGGCGCCAGCGACACCAACGCCGACATGCTCCTCCTGCAGAATGAGAAGCAACACACCGCCAGCACCACGTTCGTCGAGTGAGGGAAAGACCTGCGCCGTCGAAGCGCAGCGGTGGCTTGGGGTCAGGGGCCCCCTAGCCGCCGCGAGCATAAGCGGGCCGCGCGGCACAGC
>JBOGKL010000304.1:0-3289 GCA_050745525.1 Terriglobales bacterium
GGGCACGCCCGTGCCGGCGCAGGTGCCCGGACGCCGTCCGCCCGCGGCCGGCGCCGGCGGCGTGTACGCCACGCCCCAGGGCGCGCGCATGCCCCCCTGTCCCCAACTCATTGCCGTGAGCGGCCGCAGCTTGCCGCTCGATGAAATTGCCGTGCGCACGCCCGAGGTCACGCTGGCACTGGCGGCGGAAAACGACCGCGGTCAGTGGGCGGGGTGGTCGAACCCGGCCCAGGTCGCGCTGACGCCGGTGGCCCCTGCGCCCGCGCTCGTGCGCCTGCAACTCACGCCGCGGGGCGTGCGCCTTTTCTGGCGCCTGCCGCAGCCGCCGCCCCAGGCGGTGGTGATCTACCGTCAGAGCGGCGCCGCGCGCGCGCAGGCCGTGGCGCATGTCTCCGGGGATGCAACCCAGTATCTCGATCCATCTACTGCGTGGAATCAAAACTACACCTACTGGCTGCGCAGTGCCGCCGGCCGGGGAAACACGGCGGTGGTCAGTGCTGATTCACGGCATCTGCGCATCCGCAGCGTAGACATTTTCCCTCCGCCCGCGCCCACGGGCCTGGAAGCGGTGCTCGCCCCGAACGGCGCCGGCGTGGTTCTGTCCTGGAACGCCGTCTCCGCGCCGGATTTGGCCGGCTACAACGTATTCCGCCGCCTCCCCGGCTCGCGCCTCTGGCAAAAGCGCAATGCCCATCTCCTGCCCACGCCGGTCTTCCATGATTTCGCCCCCGTGCCGGGCACGGCCTACGCGGTGACCGCGGTGAGCAGTACCGGCCATCCAAGCCAGCCCAGTGCTCCCGTTTTGGTCCATTGAGTCGCCGCTTCAGGCGGCGCGCATGGCTTAAAATCTAGTCAGACTCAGACTGGTGTTGTACCGCCTCGGCCGAATTCTCCAATAGGCACATGCGGCCGCGGCTATGCTCTTCTTTTTCATCTTTGGAAACGAGAGCTGCAATTTCCTCCAGCGCGTGGCGCGCCATGGCCGCGATTTCCTTATGGCGCGGCCCAGCGGCGGTCTGCTCCAGGGTTGCAATCGCCAGCGAGATGGCATGCAGGCGCTCGCGTATGGTACGGGCCTCGTTATGTCTCATGCATAACTACGATGACTAATACCCCACCCGCGCGCGGGGAATTGACGCCGCTAAGCAATAACGCCTAGGCTGGGCCGTGGACACGAATGTGGCCCTTTGGTTGGGCCTGCTATTGACGCCCGGGTTGGGCCAGCGCGGGTGCCAAAAACTCATCGAGGCGTTCGACGTGCCCGAGGCCATCTACGCGGCCTCGCTGACCGCGCTGGAATCCTGCCAGGTGCCGGCGGCGGTGGCGCAGTGCATCCACAGCGGCCGTTCGGCCGAACTCGGCGCCGCCGAAGCGGCCTCGGCCCAGCAACTTGGCACGACCATAGTTACTCGCGGTGACCGCGAGTACCCCGCTCTGTTGCGCGAAATCTACGATCCCCCGCTCCTGCTCTACGTTCGCGGCCGGGTGGCGGCCCTCGATGCCTTCGCGCTGGCCCTGGTGGGCACGCGCCGCCCGACCCTGTACGGCAAACTCATGGCCGAGCGTATGGGACAGGATCTAGCGCGCTGGGGCTTGAGTGTCATCAGTGGCATGGCCAGAGGGATTGACGGCATCGGACAGAAAGCGTGTCTCCAGGCCGGTGGCACCACGGTGGGCGTGCTCGGTACAGGCATGGACGTGATTTACCCCAGCGAACACCGGAAGTTGGCCGATGACATTATTGCCGGCGGCGGGGCCCTGGTCTCCGAGTTTCCCCTGGGCACGGTTCCCAACGCGCAGAATTTCCCCATCCGCAACCGCGTCATCAGCGGCATGGCGTTGGGCGTGCTGGTGGTGGAGGGCGGCGAGTTCAGCGGTTCGCGCATCACCTCGCGCATGGCGCTGGAGCAAAACCGCGAGGTCTTCGCCATCCCCGGCATGATCACGCAAAAGCAAGCCTGGCTCCCCAACGCCCTCATCAAGCAAGGCGCGAAGCTGGTGACCGAGGTGGCCGACATTATCGAGGAACTGCCCAGCGCCGTGCGCTCCCGCCTCCAACCCCCTCCCGAGCCCAAAGCCGCCGTGAGCGTGGATGCCACCGGCGCCGAATTGGGCCCCAAACAGGCGATTTTGGGGGTTCTTCCCGTTGACGAGGGTACCCACGTTGACGAAATCGTGAATCGGCTGCACAATAAGCTCTCCGCGCCGGAAATGCTCGCTCTATTGTTTGACCTCGAGCTAGAGGGAAAAATCCGGCAACTTCCGGGGAAGAAGTACCTGAGAGTAAGCTAGCTAGGGGTCCATACGCCCTCGCCGCTGACCCTCCGCAGTCGGAAGGAGGGCCTGATCGTCATGCCCAAATCCATCGTCATCGTCGAATCGCCGGCCAAGGCGAAAACCATCTCCAAGTACCTGGGCCCGGATTTTGAGGTTTTGGCCTCGCTCGGCCACGTCATGGATCTGCCCAAGCGCGACTTGGGCGTGGACATTGACAACCACTTCGAGCCCACCTACGTCGTCATCCCCGGCAAGGAGAAGGTGCTGGCTCAGCTCAAGCGCGAGGCCAAGAAAGCCAAGGCCATCTATTTGGCCGCCGATCCGGATCGTGAGGGCGAGGCCATCTGTTTCCACTTGGCCCATGAGCTGCGCGATGGCGCCAACGGCGACAAGCCCATGCGGCGCGTGGCCTTCAACGAGATTACCAAGCGCGGCGTGCAGGAGGGCTTCAGCCATCCCGGCGACATTGATCAGAACCTGGTGGATGCCTACCAGGCCCGCCGCGCGCTCGATCGCATCGTCGGCTATCAGATCTCGCCGCTGCTTTGGGACCGCGTGCGGCGCGGCATTTCCGCCGGCCGCGTGCAGACCCCGGCCCTGCGCCTGGTGGTGGAGCGCGAGGCGCAGATCAAAGCCTTCGTCAAGCAGGAGTACTGGACCCTGGACGCCCACCTGTCGGCGGGCAAGGCACCGTACTTTGACGCCCGCCTCAGCCGCCGCCTCGAAGCCGACGGCACCGTGCCCAAGCAGGAGATGGAAATCGGCGACGCCGAAGCCGCCGCCGGGCTGCAAAAAGCCCTGGAAACGGCGCAGTACAAAGTGCATGCGGTCGAGACCCGGGAACGCCGCCGCAATCCCCTGCCGCCGTTCATCACCAGCAAGCTGCAGCAGGACGCCAGCCGCAAGCTCCGCTTCAGCGTCAAGCGCGCCATGATGATCGCGCAGCGCCTTTACGAAGGCATCGAGCTGGGCCAGGAGGGACTGGTCGGCTTAATCACCTACATGCGCACCG
>JBOGKL010000305.1:0-6238 GCA_050745525.1 Terriglobales bacterium
CCGCTCGGCTGTGCCGAGCGACCCGCGTGTGGGTTCGCGCGTCCGCAGAAGCTGGCCGCGTTGGCGCTGCTGGAGGCGCACAGCGGCGAGCGCAGCCGCCCCATCGTCCAGGTGCAGCAAGGATGCGGGCGGGCGTGCAGCTTCTGCGTGATTCCGCAGGTGCGGGGCGCGAGCCGGTCGCGTCCGCTAGGCGAGGTGCTGGCCGAGATGGCGGCCTGCGCGGCGCGGGGGCATGCTGAGGTAGTGTGTTCGGGCATCAACCTGGGGCAGTGGGGCGCCGATCTGGGCCCGGGTCTGCACTTGGCTGACATGGTGCGGGCGACGCTCGAGCAAACCGCGCTGCCGAGGCTGCGGCTCAGCTCGGTGGAACCGGCAGACTGGAGCCACGAACTCACCGAACTGATGGCGTCATCGGGAACGCGCCTGGCCCGGCACGCCCACCTGCCGCTGCAAAGCGGCAGCGACGCGGTGCTGCGGCGCATGCACCGGCGCTATCGGGCGAGCGACTACGCCGCCACGGTCGAAGACCTGGCCGCGCGCGTGCCCGGCGTGGCGATTGGCGCCGACGTGATGGCCGGCTTTCCCGGCGAGAGCGAACGGGAGTTTGGCGAGACCATGACTCTGCTCGAGCGCCTGCCGCTGGCCTACCTGCATGTGTTTCCTTTTTCGCCGCGCCCTGGAACCGAGGCCGCGGAGCGCTTGGCCACGGACGCCTGGCGCGCGGTTCCCGCCGCGGAGACCCGGGCGCGCGTGGGCGCGCTGCGCAAGCTCGGTGAAGCCAAGCGGGCGGCCTTTCTCGACACGCTGGTGGGAACCTCGCTGAGCGCGGTCACGCTCTCCGGAGGCGAGGCGCTGAGCGACAACTACGCGCGGGTGCGGATCGCGCCCGGCACCGCGCCCGGCGCGCTGATCTCGGTGCAGGCCCGCACGCGCCAGGGCGAGGTGCTGCTTACTGCATGAAAATACTCTTCGCGGTTCTATTGCTGGCGGGCCTGGGGTGGGCGCAGTTGCCCCCGCCCGCGGCGGCGCCGCCCTCAAACAACAGCAAAGTTCTGCTCGCCGGTGCGCTGGGCGCCATCGGCGGCGCCCTCCTTGCCACTGAAGGCATGAGCTACACTGCCTTGCCGCCCACCGAGCGGCGCGCGCACCAATACCGCGCCGGGATCACCTTCGGTGCCATCGGCAGCGTGCTGGCCGCCTCGGCCACGGCGCGTTGGTTGGAGCCTTCCATCCCCGAGCCGCATCATTTCTTCTGGGACAAATGGAACACGCCGCTGTTCGCCGGCATCGCCGCCGTGCAGGTGCTCGACTACACCAGCACCCGCTATTTCCGCGAGCGCAACAAGGATGAGTGGCTGCTCACCAACCAACTGGTGGACAATCGCCCGGCCTTCGTCACCACCGAAATCTCCGCCGCCACGGCCGCGATCGGCCTCAGCTATCTGTTGCACCGCAGCGGCCACCACGGCTGGGAACGCGTGGTGGCCGGCGCCTATGTCGCTTTTGGGATCCTCTCGGCGATCGGCAACTATCGTTACCCGGCGACCGGCCACGACATCTTCTAAGATCAATGATTGGCGCGGGGCTCGGTCGGCCTACGGCCGCCCTCAGCCCGCTTGCAGCGGACTGCGCGGGCGCTGCCTGGCCAAGCGTGGCCAGGCAGCTCTTCTCCCGGGCCGCGCCACATCCTTTGCCGGGGGCGGCTCGCCTCGCTCAGCTCCGCGGCTTTCGCGCCGGCTTTGCCCACGATGCAAACGGCGCGCCCTCCGCGCCCGGTTTTAAGACCCCAGCTTCGCTTGCGCGGCCTTGATCTGCGCGATGTAGCGGTCGAGCGCCTGCACGACGATGGCTTCCTGGCTGGCGGCGAGCGTGTAGTTTTTGGCCTCAATCGCCTCGCGCACGCCGGGAATGGTCTTGACGCCGTAGCCAGTGTACAGGCCGGGGGCGTAAATCTCGTGCCTGTACCATGGCCGTCCGGGCAGCCCTTGCGCGCTCATGAGCTGGCGCTCGCTGGTGTAGAGCAAATCGTTAAGCGCGCCAAGATCGGCGGCGGGCTCTTGAAACACGCGGCCGCTGGCGCTGGCGGAGGCCAGGGCGTCATCGTAGCTTTTCGCCGCCGCGCGCAGCGAGGTGACGGCCTGCTCCAGGGGCGTGAAGTCGAAGGCCGGAGCGCCCGTTTGTGCCTTGTACTCCTTCTCGATCTGCTGCTCGTACAACTGCACGTTGTCGGCAAAACCCGAAAACTGGAAGGGCAGCACGTTCGCATCGGCCAGCCGCATGACGGCGGTGCCGACGGTTTGCGCCAGGGCGCGTCCGTAGGTGAAGGTGGTGTCGCCGAAGTGGGTGTACCAGTAGAAATCGTCGTAGGCGGAGTGATACACCCCACCGCCGCCTTCGCCGCCAAAGCTGAAGCTGCCGGCGGCGACGCCGAGGTGCTGCAGGAAGGGCGTGAAATCGGAGCCCGAGCCGAGCGCGTTGATGCGCAGATCGGCGCCATCCAGGATGGCCTCGCGCTGCGCCGCCGTGTGCGCGCCCGCCAGGGCGTGGGTTTTCTCTTTGAGCCAGACCGACTGATGCGTCTGCGGATCGGTGATGTCCTGGGCGACGAGGTTGAAGAAATGCTGCAGTGAGCCGCTGCCGCCCATGCTGAGATATCCCTTATCGCTGTCGTCGGTGTTGATGTAGACGACGGCATTCTTCTCCAGTTCGGCGGCGTGGGTCTCGGCAAATTCGGTCGAGCCGAGCAGCCCCGGCTCTTCCCCATCCCAGGAGCAGTACACGATGGTGCGCTTCGGACGCCAACCGCTCTTGAGCAGCACGCCGAGCGAGCGCGCCTCCTCGAGCAGCGCCGACTGGCCCGACAGCGGATCGGCCGCGCCGTTCACCCAGCCGTCGAGGTGGTTGCCGCGGACGATCCATTGATTGGGGAACTGGCTGCCCGGGATCGTGGCGATGACGTCGTAGATCGGTGCCAGCCCCCAATGAAACTTCACCAGCAGATGCACGGTGGCCGGGCCCGGCCCGATGTGGTAAGTGATGGGCAGCGCGCCGCGCCAGGCCTTCGGCGCGACCGGACCGCCCAGCTCGCGCAGCAGCGGCAGAGCATCGCCGTAAGAAATCGGCTGCACCGGAATCTTCTGCAGCGTCGTAACTTTGCTGAGCGGCAGGCGCTTGGCGCCGGGCACCGATCCCCATCCCGGGGTTTCCGGATCGCCCGTGTAGAGCGGCATGCGCATCACGCTGCCCCGCTGCACGCCCTGCGCCGGACGCCAAGGCCCCTTCGGGTACACATCGCCCTGGTAGTAGCCGTCATCGTAGGGATCGGAGTAGATGATGCAGCCCACCGCGCCGTGCGTGTAGGCGAGCCAGGGCTTGATGCCGCGCCAACTGTGTCCGTAGCGGGCGATCACGATCTTGCCCTTCACGCTGATGCCGAGTTTGGCCAGGGTATCGTAGTCGGCGGGAACGCCGTAGTTGACGTAGACCAGAGGCGCGGTGACGTCGCCATCGGGGCTATAGATGTTTTCCGTGGGCACCTGCCCGGCTTGGCCCGAGGTCGGGTCGCCCGGAATCGGAGGCTCCTTGAGCACGGCATCGTAGTGTCCGGGCGAGACCAATGTGACCTGGCGCTCGATCGGTGTCGGGTAGAGCACCTGAAATTGCTCGATGTGGGCCTGGAGTCCGTCCGCCTGGTACTGCTTGAGAACCCACTCGGCCAGCACGTGTTCGCGCGCGGTGCCGACGTTGTGCGGGTAGGCGCTGAGGAACTTCATGTCGGCGCGCAGGCGCGCCGGCTGGGGCAGGGCCCGGAACTGCGTCTCCCATTTCGTCTGCGTGGTGCTGGCGGCGGAAGAAAATCCAAACAGCCGCGGCGCCGGGGACGCGTGCAGATAAAACAGCGCGGCGGTGATCACGACAAGGATCGCGATGGCGAACAGGGCGGTGGAGCGGGGGCCAGGGCGTGGTCCAGGGGAGGAGTTGGGCATGGGATCTCCGGCCGGACGCGCAAGCGGGTCGCGCGGCTCAGCCGCGCGGGGCCCCGCGCCGGTAAATGGTCGCGGCCAGTATAGCTGTTTTCCACCCCTGTTCAAGGGGGAAACCCTGATGGCGTGCGGACCCCTGCCAGGACACACTGGCAGCAACTGTCCGTGCGGGTTTCAGCTGTTTTGCCGTCCAATTCTCCTTATCGGCGCGGGGCGGCGCTGGTCTCCTTGGCCCGCGAATATCGCGGCTGGATCAGCGCCGCGCTCGTCCTGGGCGCGGCCGTCGCCGCGCTCGGCGCGATTGAGCCGCTATTCCTTAAGTATTTGACCGATCTGCTGGTCGCCGCCGCCGCGCATCGGGACGTGCACGCCTGGCGGCCGGGACTGACCGCCATGGTCCTGCTCGGGCTGGTGCTCGTCGGGCAACGGGCGCTGCAGACGGCACAGACGGCCATCGCCAGCCGGGTACGCTTCGGCAGCGGCTTTGCGCTGTCGTCGCAGGTGCTGCGGCGGCTGTTCCATCGCCCGCTGCGGTTTCATCAGGAACACACCGCCGGTTACGTGCTCACGCGCGTGGACCGTGGCATCGCCGCGCTCGGGCAATTGACCACCGATGTGCTGCAGACGCTGGTGCCCAACGCCATCAACCTAACTCTGATGATGCTGCTGCTGTGGCGCATCGCGCCACGGCTGGCCTGGGTCGGGCTGGCGCCGATGCCGCTGTTCGTGTGGGCGACGGTACGCGGCGCGCGCCGCATGATCGGGCACGAAGAGCAGGTGCAGACAGGATGGAGCCGCGTTTACGGGCGCGTGACCGAAGTGCTGAGCGGCATTAAAACGGTGAAGTCCATGGCCGGCGAAGAGGGGGAAGTCAGCGCTTATCGGCGCGAGGCGCGCGAGATTTTCCGCCGCCTGTGGAAGTTGGTCTGGCTGGACGAGGGTTACGGGCACATGAAGAATGCCCTCGCCGTCGCCGGGCGCATGGGCGTGGCCGTCTACGGCTTCTGGCTGGTGCTGCACGGCGCCATCTCCGCCGGCACCTGGATTGCCGCCACCAGCTATGCCGCGCTGCTCTATGGACCCTTGGCCGGGCTGGCCGGCACGTATGGAACCGTGGCCCGGGAATGGGTGGCGGCGGCGGTGGTGCTGGACTTTTTAGGCGCGCCCGAGCAGGCGACCTCCGCGGCCGCCGGCGCATGCGCGCCGCTGGCGCCGCTCGCGGGCGAGATCGAGTTCGCCGGCGTGAGTTTCGGCTATGCCGGCGCCCGGCGGGCGCTACGCGACGTCAGCTTTCGCATTGCCGCGGGTGAGCACGTCGCGTTGGTAGGACCCAGCGGCGGCGGCAAGACGACGCTGGTGGATCTGCTGCTGCGCTTTTACGAACCTCAAACGGGCCGCATCCTTCTCGACGGGCGCGAGCTAACATCCGTCGCCGCCACCGACCTGCGCCGCCAGGCCGCCGTCGTGCTGCAAGACCCGCTGCTGCTGGAAGGCACCATCGCCGACAACCTGGCTTACGGACTCGACGAGCGCGACGCGCGCGCGAAGGCCTCCACGCCCCGGCTGTGGCGGGCGCTGGAGGCGGCGCAGGCGGCCGAGTTCGTGCGCCGCCTGCCCGAAGGGCTGGACACGCGCCTGGGCGACCGCGGCGCGCGCCTGTCGGGCGGCGAGCGGCAGCGGCTGGCCATTGCCCGCGCCCTGTTGCGCGAGCCGCGCATCCTGATCCTGGACGAGGCCACGGCGCATCTGGACGCCGAAAGCGAGGCCGCTCTCAATGACGCCCTACGCACGGCGCTCGCCGGGCGCACGGCACTGATCATTTCCCACCGCCTGACGTCGCTGCCCCCCTGCGACCGCATTTTCGTCATCAGCGGCGGACGGCTGCTGGAGCAAGGCGCCCCGCAAGTGCTGGCCTCTAGCGGCGGCTTTTATTCGCGCTGGTCGAAAATACCAACGCCGGAGTGGGCATAATGGGTCATGCTGGCAACCGCAGCTCGTCAAGCCCTGCTGCGTCGCATTCCGCTTTTTGAAAAGCTAGAAGCCGGGCCGTTGGCCGCACTGGCGCAGCGCGCCACGCCGCACCATTACGCGCCGGGCGAGGTGCTGTTCCGCGAAGGCCAGCGCTGCGCCGGTGTTTTTGTGATCACCGCCGGGGTAGTGCGCATCTTCAAGATATCCGCCTCCGGACGCGAGCTGATGCTGCACCGTGACCGCGCGCCGGCAACGGTGGCCGAGGTGCCGTTGGTGGATGGCGG
>JBOGKL010000306.1:0-1891 GCA_050745525.1 Terriglobales bacterium
GACCGCGCCCCGATGATTGTGCTTACGTACGAATTGGACGCTGGCAGAGCCGAAAAGGTGAGCCGGGCGGCTACTCACTTTTGTGTTATGGAATGTAGGCGGGGTTGAACAGAATGCGCAAAGCTCCGTGCAAGCGCACAATTTAGACATGAGGTTCGCCATGGCCGGAGTTCAGCATCGTTGGCGGGAGGCACAGGTGGCTAGCGACGAGCTTTGGGGCGTAGTCCGCCCCGAGGCCCTGAGCGAGCGCCCGGTGCCCGAGCGCCACCGACTGGTCTTCTACCTCGGGCACCTGGAGGCGTTTGACTGGAACTTGCTGGCGCCGGTGCTCGAGATCGAGCCATTTCATCCGGATTGGGACAAGCTCTTCGCCTTCGGCATTGATCCCAGCGAAGGCGCGCTGCCGTCGGACCCGCCCTCGGCCTGGCCGAGGCGGGAGGAAATTGCGGTCTACAACCGAAGCGTGCGTGAGCGGCTGGGCGAAGCTTTGGCGCGGCCGTGCGGCGACGAGGCGACCTTGACGCAGCGGCTCGAGGTCGCGATTGAGCACCGCTGGATGCATCTCGAGACGCTCAGCTATCTGTTGCATAATCTCCCGCTGCAGCACAAGCAGACCGGGCCGTCTCCCTCCGCCGCGCCCGGGCCGGCTCGCCGCTCGCCCGCTTCGGTGGAAATTCCCGCCGGAATAGCCACGCTGGGCCAGACGCGCCCGGACACCTTCGGGTGGGATAACGAGTTTCCCGCTCACCAGCAGCCGGTCGCGGCCTTTACCGCCGATCGCTACAAGGTCACCAACGGCGACTATCTTGCCTTCGTGGCCGCCGGCGCCCAACCGCCGCATTTCTGGACGCGACGGGGCAGGGACTGGTTCTACCGCGGCATGTTTGCCGACGTGCCCTTGCCTCCCGATCATCCCGTCTACGTCACCCAGGCCGAAGCTGCCGCCTATTGCGCCTGGCGCGGCCGGAGACTGCCCAGCGAAGCGGAATGGCAGCACATGGCTTACAGCACTCCGGGCTGCACCCCCGCCAGCGAAGAGCGCAGTTATCCCTGGGGAGAAGCGGCGCCGAGCCCGGCGCACGGCAATTTCGCTCTGCGCGCCTGGGACCCGGAGCCGACCACCGCGTTTGCACCCGGCGCCAGCGCCTGGGGCGTGGAGGATCTGCTGGGCAATGGCTGGGAGTGGACGGCGACGACGTTCACGGCCTGGCCCGGCTTTGTTCCGTTTTCTTTTTATCCCGGCTACTCGGCCAACTTTTTCGACGGCAATCACTTCGTTATGAAAGGCGGCTCGGCGCGCACGGCTTCCTGTTTGTTGCGCCGCAGTTTCCGCAACTGGTTTCAGCCGCATTATCCTTACGTGTACGCCGGTTTCCGTTGCATCGCCTGAGGACGGCATGGCGCAAGCGCTCTCGCTCTCTCCCGTTTCCGCATCCGCCAGCGCCGAGCTGCTGCAGGACGTGTGTCGCGGCCTGCAGCAGCCGGGACAAAAAACGCTGCCGTGCAAGTATCTTTATGACGAAGCCGGATCGCTGTTGTTCGAGGCCATCTGCGCGCTGCCTGAATACGGACTGACGGGGGCCGACGAGCGCCTCCTGCACGCCCATGCCCGCGAGATGCTCGCGCCCTTCCCGCCGGATGTGCTAGTGGCGGAGTTGGGAAGCGGGAGCGCGCGCAAGACGCGCTGGATTCTGCAGCAGCTTTGTGTTCCCGAGGGCGCGCGGCGGCTACGCAGCTCGCGCTCCGCAACGCCCCTCTACTGGCCGATCGAGATTTCCCCGCGCGCGCTCGAGCGGAGCCAGCGTGAGCTCGCCGCATTGTCCGGGCTCGAAGTCGAACCCATCGCCGCAGACTACCTGGACGGGCTGGCGGCGGTCGCCCGCCGCCGGCA
>JBOGKL010000307.1:0-1649 GCA_050745525.1 Terriglobales bacterium
GATCTGGAGATCTCGCTGACCGATGCGCGCGCGATTGATGCGGCGGCGGAAGTGGGCGGGCAGATCCGGATTAAGAAAATCACCGAGGGGCTGGGACGCATCGCCGCGCAGATGGCGAAGCAGATCATCTTCCAGAAGGTGCGCGAGGCCGAGCGCGATACGGTATACAACGAGTACATCGGGCGCGTGGGCGAAGTCGTACACGTGGCGGTGAAGCGGACCGAGGGGCCCGACGTGATCGTCGAGTTGGGGCACACCGAAGCGCGGTTGGGACGGCGCGATCAGTCGCGGCTGGAGTCGTTCGCCAACGGCGAGCGCATCCGGGTGGTCATCCGCGGGGTGGAAAAGGCGGCCAAGGGGCCGCAGGTGATGGTGTCGCGCGCGGACCCGATCCTGGTGCAGAAGCTGTTCGAGGCGGAGGTGCCGGAAATTTACGACGGCACGGTGGTCATCAAGGGCGTGGCGCGCGAGGCGGGCGAGCGCACGAAGATTGCCGTCAGCTCGCGCGACAAGGACGTGGATTGCGTCGGCGCCTGCGTGGGCATGAAAGGCATGCGGGTGCAGAGCATCATCCGCGAGCTGCGGGGAGAGAAGATCGACATCATCGAGTACAGCGAAGACCAGGTGCAGTTTGCCGCCAACGCGCTGAGCCCGGCCAAAATCAGCCGCGTCGGCATTCTCGATGCCGAGGGCCGCCACCTGGAAGTCATGGTGGATGATGCCCAGCTTTCCCTCGCCATCGGCAAGAAGGGGCAGAACGTGCGCCTGGCCGCCAAACTCCTGGGTTGGAAGATTGACATCAAAAGCGAAGAGGAAAAGCGCCGCGAGGTGGAAGAACAAATGACGGCGCTGGTGGGGGATGGCGTGGTATCGGAGACTCCTCTTGCGCAATTGGGCGGGCTGAACGAACGGATTCTGGAACGGCTGGCGGAGAGCGGCATTGCCACCATCGAGCAATTGGGCAGCCGGACGCCGGAACAGTTGCAGGAAATCCAGGGCATCGGGCCCAAGGCCATCGCGAAAATCTTTGTCGCCGTGAACCAGTTCTTCGGCGTGCTGGAGACGCCGGGGAGTGGGGCCGAGACGGCCGGTCCGGAGCCGGGCGAGGGCGACCGCGCCGAGCCCCTGCTGACGGAGACGCCCGAAGGCGAGCTCGATGCCACCGGGCAGGAGCTCGAGGCCGAGCAGCAACGCGGCGTGCTCGACACGCCGCCGGCGGACGAAGCGGCCATTCCCTCGCGCGACGGGCTGGAGCCGGCGGCCGAATCCGGGCCGGCACTGGGCGAGGACGCCGAGACGGAGGAGCAGCCGGCGGAGATGCGCGAAGAGGCGCAGACCGATCGCAGCCAAGTGAGGAAGCCGCACCCGCCGGAGAAGAATTTATAGGAGTAGCCAAGCCGACGAATGGCACAGATCCGCATCAACATTTTAGCCCGGGAGATGGAGGTCAAATCGCGCGTCATTTTGGATGCGCTGACCGCCGTTGGATTCACCGAGCACAAGACCCACTCCAGCGCCATTGAAGA
The DNA here is from genome assembly GCA_050745525.1 of Terriglobales bacterium. Taxonomy (GTDB): domain Bacteria; phylum Acidobacteriota; class Terriglobia; order Terriglobales; family SCQP01; genus SCQP01. The sequence goes on from JBOGKL010000307.1 coordinate 1,527, forward strand.
GGACGTGGCCGAACGGGTGCGCCGCCATCTGCGCGGAGAGAGGCTGGCGCCCGCGGCCGCGCCCACGCCGGCAGCGGAAACCGCCGCCCCCGCCGCCCCCGCCCCGCGCACGCGCGCTGAGGC
>JBOGKL010000308.1:0-2715 GCA_050745525.1 Terriglobales bacterium
AATCCCTTGGCGCACGCTCACCGGCCGCCAGCACTTCTATCTGGATCACGAAGCCTACCGCGCCTTTGACGAAACGCTACCCACCTTCAAGCCGCCGATCAGCCTCGCCGACAGCGGCAACCTCGCCGTCACCGACCGGGCCGCCGGCCTGACGCTCGCCTGCATCACGCCCCATGGCAAGTGGCACATTCACAGCACCTATTACGACGATCTCCGCATGCTGACCCTGTCGCGCGGCGTCGAACCGTTCTGGTTGAATGACCAGGATGCCGCGACGATGGAGGTGCTGGACAACGATTGGGTGGAGGCCTTCAACGACAACGGCGTGGTGGTCACCCGCGCGGTGGTTAGCGCCAGGGTGCCGCGGGGATTGTGCATCTTCTATCACGCCCCGGAGCGCACCATCGCCTTTCCCAAATCGCCGGCCCGCAAGATGCGCCGCCCCGGCGGCACCAACAGTCTCACCCGCCTGCGCCTCAAGCCGGTATTGATGGCCGGAGGCTACGCACAGTTTACCTATCGCTTCAACGATTACGGCCCGCCGGCCACGGATCGCGACACCTATGTGGTGGTGCGCAAGCTGCCCGGCGCGCCGGTCTGGGAGTAACCATGGACATACGCGCGCAGATGGCAATGGTGTTTCACCTCGACAAATGCATCGGCTGCCATACCTGCAGCCTAGCCTGCAAGAACATTTGGACCGACCGGCCTGGCACCGAGTACATGTGGTGGAACAACGTCGAGACGAAGCCGGGAACCGGCTACCCCACCCTCTACGAGGACCAGGACCAGTACCACGGCGGCTGGGAGTTGAAGGATGGCGAGCTGCGCCTGCGCCTAGGCCGGCCCGCGAGCGAACTGGTCAACATTAGCTTCAATCCGCGGCTGCCCACGCTGGACGACTATTACGAGCCTTGGACCTATCGGTATCAAGATTTGATCAACGCCCCTCAGGGCTCCGATCAGCCGGTGGCGCGGCCCGTTTCCATGATCACCGGCAGGGAGATGGAGATCGAGGCCGGGCCCAATTGGGACGATGACCTGGGCGGTTCGGAGATCTACGCCGCCAACGACCCCAACCTCAAAGCGCTCAGCGAACAGGAGCGGCGCGACTTTTTCGGCCTCCAGCAGTTGGTCTTCTTCTACCTGCCCCGCATTTGCAATCACTGCCTGAATCCCAGTTGCGTCGCCGCCTGCCCCAGCGGCGCCATTTATAAGCGCGGCGAGGACGGCATCGTGCTGGTGAGCCAGGAGAAATGCCAGGGGTGGCGCATGTGCGTCTCCGGCTGCCCCTACAAGAAGGTCTATTTCAACTGGTCCACGGGCAAGGCGGAAAAGTGCATCCTGTGCTATCCCCGGCTTGAGAGCGGCTACGCTCCCGCCTGCTTTCACACCTGTCCCGGGCGCATTCGCTACTTGGGCATGGTGCTCTACGACGCGGACCGCATCCATTGGGCGGCGAGCCGCCCAGATCACGAGCTGGTGGCGGCCCAGCGGGAGCTGTTGCTGGATCCCCATGACCCCGAGGTGCTGCGGCAAGCGCGCGCCTGCGGCATTGAGGACCAGGTGCTGGACGCCTGCCGCCGCTCGCCGGTCTATCAATACGTAAAGGTCTGGAAGCTGGCCCTGCCCTTGCACCCGGAGTGGCGCACGCTGCCGATGTTGTTCTATGTTCCGCCACTGCTGCCGGTGCTGGCGACCGCCTCGGAGGGCGGCTACGAGATGACCGGAGATCTGTTTCCGAGCCTGGAGAGCATCCGCATTCCCATGCGGTATCTCGCCAGCTTGTTTAGCGCCGGCGATGAGGCACCCGTGCGCCACGCCTACCAGAAGCTGATGGCCGGACGGCTCTACCTGCGCGCGGAAACTGTTGGCGACGTGCCGCGCGAGCAGGTGGAGCGCGCCTTGGCCGATGCCGCCACCAACCCCGAGGAACTGCAGGCGATCTATCGGCTGACCACGCTGGCCACCGCCGAGGAGCGCTACGCTATTCCGACCTTTATGCGCGCGGAGGCCATTGAGGTCACCGGAGACCCACAGTTGTTTCAGGAAGCCGCCGGTGCTGGCTTCCTCCAGGGGCCGAAGCGAGGCTTGTGAGATGGCTGGCGCGACGCCCGACTACGCATTGTTCGCGGATGCACTCGACTATCCCGGCGCGGGTTGGGCGGCGGTTCTGGCGCGAATGGACCTGGCCGCGGACCCGAGCGGTTCGGTAGCGGCGTTTGCCGCCGCGGCGCGCGAGCTTCCGCTTGGCGCCCTCCAGGAGATCTACACCGCCACTTTCGATATGCAGCCGGATATGACTCTCAGCACCGGCTTTCATCTCTTTGGCGACGATTATCAGCGGAGTGATTTTCTGGTCCGGCTGTCCGGTATTTTGCGGGCTCGGCAGTTCGCCTACGGCGCTGAGCTGCCGGATCATGCCTGCCTGCTCCTGCGATTTCTGGCGCAGGCGGCCGGCGGCCCCGAGGCCGAGGGGCTGGCCGAAGAGTGCCTGGCGCCGGCGCTGGCGCGCGTGGCGGCGCGCCTGGAAACGCAAAACGCGCCGGCGTGCAGCCCCTATCGCCATCTGCTGCGGGCCATCACCGCCGCCCTGCCCCCGCCCACCCTGTACCATGGCGCGTCGGCCTAACTTCTGCCGGAGCTGCGATGAGGCCAAGCCTCTCTCCCCTCGCTACGATTTCGTTCGGGGCCCTGCCCTATGCAGCGCAGCTG
>JBOGKL010000309.1:0-2046 GCA_050745525.1 Terriglobales bacterium
GGTGCGGCCGGGCGAGGCGGGCTGGCCGGATGCCGCCGCGTGGGCGCGGCTCAAGGCCGCTGTGGGCGGCCACCTCATCGTGCCTGCGTTTCCGCTCGATGCGTGCCTGCGCGACGCGGGCGGCAGCGCCTGCAAGCAGCTCAGCCAGGAGATGCAGAACCCCTATTACATCCGCGATCAGGCGGGGCTGACGCAGACGCTCGGGTGGGTGGATGCCTGGACGTCGAAGCCAAGCGCCTATGCCGTCGTGGCGCGCTCGGCGGAACACGTGGCGGCAGGCGTGAAATTCGCGCGCGAGAACGACCTGCGGCTGGTGGTCAAAGGCGGCGGGCACGCCTACCAGGGCACATCGGATGCGCCCGATTCACTGCTGATCTGGACGCGCTATCTGGACCAGGTGGAGTGGCACGAGGCTTTCGTCCCGCAGGGCTGCGGCGGAGCGCCGGAGCGGGCGCTGTCGCTGGGCGCCGGATGCGTCTGGAGCGATGCCTATCAGGCCGCGACCACCGAGCGCGGCGCGTACGTGCAGGGCGGCGGATGCCTGAGCGTGGGCGTGGCCGGGCTGGTGCAGTGCGGCGGGTTCGGGAGTTTTTCCAAGCACTATGGACCTGCAGCCGCCAGCCTGCTCGAGGCCGAAGTCGTCACCACCGACGGCGGGATCCGCATCGCCAACGCCTGCAGCAACCCCGACCTCTTCTGGGCGCTGCGGGGCGGCGGCGGCGGGACCTTCGGCGTGGTAACGCGGCTGACGCTGCGCGTCCACGCGCTGCCGGAATGGTTCGGGGCAGCGCAATTCACGGTCAAGGCCTCGTCCGATGCCGCCTTCCGCCGGCTGCTGCAGACGTTTGTGACCTTCTACAAGGAGCACTTGTTCAACGATCACTGGGGCGAGCAAGCGCAGATCGGCTCCGACAACATGCTCGCGATCAAGATGGTTTCATGGGGGTTGGCGACGGCCGAGGCGCAGGCGATTTGGCAGCCGTTTCTCCATTGGGTTACGACGGCGGGCAAGGATTACTCCATGCCGGGGCGCACGCTCATCGCCAGCTTCCCCGCGCGGCGCATGTGGGATTTCGCGTGGCTGAAGGCGCATTGGCCGGAGCTGGCGTTTCCCGACACGAACATTTTCGTGGGCGCGTTCGACAGCGTACTGGCGCACCTGGAGCAACCGCTGTTCGGTTTCGATCCGCGTCCGGGCGCTTCGCCCAACAACGCCTGGTGGAAAGGCGACGGCGGACAGGCGGGGTGGTTTCTGTGGGCGTACGAGTCGGTATGGCTGCCGCAGGAGCTGCTCTGGCCGGCGGCGCAGGCGCGCTTCGCGGATACGCTGTTTGCGGCCTCGCGCCACGCCGGGTTCACGCTGCACTTCAACAAGGGCATGGCGGGGGCGCCGTCCGCGGTGCTGGCCGCGACGCGCGCGACGGCGATGAACCCGGCCGTGGCGGATGCCTTCGCGCTGGTGATCTCCGCCGACGCCGGCGGTGGATACCCGGGCGTCGCGGGGCACGAGCCCGACGCCGCAGCGGCGCGGAGGTCGCGCGGCGCGATCCAGCAGAGCATGAACACGCTGCGCGCGCTGATCCCCGGCGCGGGCGCCTACCTGGCCGAGAGCAGCTACTTCGAGCCAAACTGGCAGCAAGCCTACTGGGGCGCGAACTACCGGCGCCTGGCCGCGATCAAGGACAAGTACGATCCCGACGGACTATTTTTCGTACACCACGGCGTGGGCAGCGAGCACTGGAGTCCCAACGGCTTTACGCGGCATTAATTGGCGCGGGGCTCGGTCGGCCTGCGCAAACGACGCACTGCGTCGTTTACCCCTCAGCCCGCCTGCAGTGGTCTGCAAGGGCGCTGCCTGGCCATGCGTGGCCAGGCAGCTCTACTCAGCTAGCGCTCGCGGCCGAGCGTGACCGGCGGCAGACTGGCCTGGCGCAGTTGTTGGTTGAGCGCCGCCACCTTCTGGCTGCGGAGTTGGTTCCACTTCGCCAGCTCGGTGTCGGCCATCACCTTGGCGCGGGCGAAGCCGGCGCGCACGATGTCGAGGGG
>JBOGKL010000310.1:0-2948 GCA_050745525.1 Terriglobales bacterium
CGCTATAGTCGTGTCGGCGTAGCAGCATGTCCTCGCCAAAGAAAAAATCCTGAATGAGGCTGTGTGTTTCGAGGGAACCGGGAAAGTACGCGCGCAATACACGCCAGGTCTCTGCGCGCGCCCGCCATGGCTCGGTCTCTTCAACTCGCACGCCGTCCATGGCGAGGAGAAATGGCGTGGTGAGATAGGTCCAAAGGGCCTCGCCGTTGAAGTAAGCACGATGCAGCGCGTCCCAAGGCGTGCTCATCTGGTGGCCGGCGAACGAGTCCCTGGGCGCCCGGCGCTCCGCCACAACCGTGCCATCAACCTTTTCAATAGTGATCTTCAATGGCGTAAACATTGCGCGCTGATCGGCGGCTCCGTAGGGAAAAACAGACGAGCGTTGCTGGTGCAGCCAAACCGTCATCTGGCGGGCGTTCGAATCCTGAAGCACGCCCTTGAGCGGGAAAAAGCCGCCGCCGCTCACAATCGTGGCATCCAACTTTTCATACCCATTCCACCGATCCATGCCGCCGTGCGCATCGATAACCTTGGCAAGTAATTCGTTCACGGGCTGCCTCCATCCCTGCGTCAATTGTGTCAGGAATCTCGTCGAAATCCGGCGCCCACTGGCCTCCGTGTTTATTCCCGCCACTGCGTGCCCAAAAGATGCCCCTATGGCGCTGCCTCCAGCAACTCCTTAAGCCTTGTCAGCTCGATATCGACGAGTTTGATTTGTTCGTCGAAGAAGGCGTCCGTGAACCCCGGCGGCTGGAAGAAGGTGATCATGAACTCTGCCCCAGCGCCGTTGCGGATCACCCGGGCGGGTACCGTCCAGCTCGCCTGCGCATCGACAAAGTCGTGATCGAGGATGCCATGGCTGGCGTCTGCGCGTATGCGTAGGCGGGCCGCTCCGCGCGGCGTGACCATGTCCCACCAGTCGGGTTCATCGGTGCGGCGCGTGGACAGGACGTTCACCACAGCCCATTGCGGCCAGTTGCCGAGATCGGCAAGGAAGTCGAAGGCGGCCTGCGGATCGCAGGCCATGCGTACGGTCTTGGTGATGGAACGGGCGGTGGCGTGGGTGTGACCAGTGTTGGGCACGGCGAGCACCTTTGGTTGGAGTGGAGAGAGCCACGAAGCAGGGAACTCGGGCGGCGACGTGGCAGACCGTCTTTGTGGGGTTGATTGATGTCCGTCATCAGTGATGGGCAGCGTTTTGCGGCCGCGCTCTTTAACTGCCCACAGAACATGCGGACCCGCGCCCGCTTTTTTACGTCGGCGGCTGCCGCGAGGGCTTTCCCTCCGGCCGCTTGAATCTCGTTCACGGTCGCGGCGAGATGATCCGCGCGCCCCGCCCCGGGAACGACGGCTGCGCCCAGTTGGGCAAGATGGCGAGCGGGCCGCTGCTCGCGCCCGTAAAGCGCTGCACCGCACGGACGAGACCCCGCCACAGATCGTCTTCCGCGAACCCTTCCGGCAGCCGGTGGAACTCCTCCGCGGCCCGGTTCTGTGATGGGGCCTTCCTCAGGTGGGAAATGAGTATTGCCATGGCATTGTTCCCCTGGCTGGACGCCACATGAGCGTTTATGGTTGCGCTCTCAGAAATGCACGCACCAGCGCCGCCATCTCGTCGGCTTTGGTATCCAGCGCGAAGTGCCCCGCGTCGAGCAAGTGGATCTCGGCGTTCGGCACATCCTGGCGGTAGCGTTCCGGCTCGCCGCGGTCGAACGAGAGGTCGTGCTTGCCCCACAGCACGAGCAGCCGCGGCTGGCGCTCGCGCATCCATGCCTGCCACCGCGGATAGGCGGCGACATTGGTGCGGTAGTCATAGAAGAGATCGCTTTGAATCTGCGCCTGTCCGGGCGCGTTCAGGAAGGCGAACTCGTCGGTCCACAGATCCGGGTCGTAGAGGTCCGGGTGCGGATCGTCCCCGATATGGCGCGTCTTCGTGGTCCCGAGCGACAGGAGGTTTTGGCGCAAGGCAGCTTCATTCGCCGGGCGATCCGCCCAGAAGGCCCGGCGCGCCGCCCAGTTCGCCCCCAGCCCTTCGTCGTGGGCGACCGCGTCCTGGACAATGAGAGCCTGTACCCGCTCCGGATGCGCCAGCGCCATGCGGAAGCCCACCGGACCGCCGTAGTCCTGCATGTAGAGCGTGTAGGCGCTGAGCCCGAGGGCGGCGGTAAAGCCCTCCATCACCGCGGCGAGGTGGTCGAAGGTATAGGCAAACTGTTGCGGGTCGGGCCAGTCGCTATGTCCGTAGCCGGGATAGTCGGGCGCCACCAGATGGTACTGGTCGCTGAGCCGCGTCAGCAGCGGCTGGAACATCCGCGACGAGGAGGGAAGCCCATGGAGCAAAAGCAGCGTGGGCGCGTCCTTTGCCCCGGCTTGCCGCGCCCCGGCTTCCCGATAGAAAAGCGAGAGCCCTGCCACCCTCACCGTGCGATAACATACCGGCTGTTCCATTGCTTTGTCCCTTCTTGCGACTAGCTGGCCCGCCGGCGCCAGCGCAGACCGGCCCGGCCATTTCGGCGTCGCGGCAATCCGGGTCTGGTGCGACATTGGTGATGGCGGCGACGGTTGATTGCGCCGTCCGCCATCGTTAGCGCTCATGCTTCGACCTCGAAAATGACATCGAGTTCGATCGGCACATTGAGGGGAAGGCTAGCCACGCCGACAATTACCCGGACAGAGGCTTTCTCCGCACCAAAAATGTCTCGAAACAGGTCGGAGGCGGCGTCTGCCACTCGGGGCAGATCCACGGCGTCGCCGGCAGTAGCGATGTAGACGGCCAGCCGCACCACGCGCGTCACCCGATTGAGCGATCCCAAGTGCTGCATTGCGGCGGCCAGGGCGCCGAGGGCCGCGATGGTGGCGGCATCCCGTCCCGCCTCGGTGTCAAGCTCTTGCCCGAGCCGCCCCCGATACTTCGGCTTGTGATCAACAACGGGAAGCATCCCGCTCAGGAA
>JBOGKL010000311.1:0-1584 GCA_050745525.1 Terriglobales bacterium
CATGGAGGGCGGACAGCAGACCACAATATCGCGGGCCCGCTTGCGCAGCAGCAGCTCGCGGATGATGAGGCCGGCCTCAATGGTCTTGCCCAGGCCGACGTCGTCCGCTATAAAGAGGTTCACGCGCGGCAGGCGCAGCGCCTTGCGCAGGGGCTCGAGCTGGTAGCAATCGAGGCGGATGCCGGCCCGGAAGGGCGACTGGAAGATGTTTGGGTCGGTGGAGGTGACGCAGTTCCACCGCAGCACGTTGCGGTAGGCGGCGAAGGCCTCGATTGGGTCAAAGCCACGCTCGCCGAGCCGGGCCCAGCTCTCGCCACCGAGAATCTCGGTGTCGAGCTCGCGCTCCCAGAGGACCTCCAAGGGCTGGCCCTGGGCGTCGTCGTCCATGCAGGCGAGTCGAACCAGGGCGCAGTCGTCGCCGGCCGCGGCGGGCTCGACCTCCTCGACCAGGTAGACCCGCTGGCGGACGCGAACGATCTCGCCGGGCTTGGGTAACGTGGCCGCTTCCGTTTGCACTTGGTCTCTCTGTCCGCCGGGGCTCGTCAGTGGCTTACAAGCAGATGTTCAACTTCCCTGCGGGCCTTGTCGAATGGCGCCGTCCAGAGCAGGGCGTCGAGCCTGCCGCGCGTAACGCCGTTGCTGCCGGCGCAGGCAGAGGCGACCTCCTGGAAAGGCACGCTGGTTCCCTTTTTCAGCATTTTTATCGGTATGAAAAGAGGCACTTCCTTGCCTGTCTCTCTCGCGAGCCGCCTGAGCTTCCTCATCACCTCGGTGTCGAGCGGCGCCTCCATGTCGTCTTCGAACAGCGACAGGCCGAACTCTTCCTCGAGCTGGCGGTTTTGCAGGGCAAGCACCATGAAAACGTTCAGCGCCTTGCGCGCGACGCCCCAGGAGTTTTCTTCAGCGGTTTTCTTCGGCAGGATGCCCGCGAGCTCTTCCGTTCGGGCGTCAAGCCACGCCGCGTAGCTGGGCGAGCCCGCCCCCTTCAGTACGAGCCTCGCAAGGAAGCAGCGCGACAACTTAACGCTGTCTCTTGCGCGGGTTCTAAAGACGGACGGCGTGATCGCCACGCGCGCCACGTATTGCTGCGTCATGCGGGCGTTGGGAACCAAGCGTTGCATTTGTTCGCCTGCGCTCATTGCGACACCTCCGACCGGGACCCTTCAATCGGTGATTGTAGCGGCGCGCGAGGGTTTTGCAAAGGCCGCTCGCCTTCCGCTGCGGCCGCCGCGCTAGTGGCTGCTGCCCTGCAGCTCCCGGGTCTCGGCGTTGGGGGGCGGGACGCGGGCGGCGGCGGGGCGGGCGTCCATGGCGCGGGTTTGCTGGTAGGTGTAGCGAATGCGCTGGATGACGGTGATGTTGCTGAGCACCGCGATCACCCACAGGCAGGCGGCCATGCGGTTGAACAGCGCCCCGATGATGACCAGCACCACGCGTTCGGGACGCTCCATGAAGCCGACTTTGCAACTGGGGATGGTGTTCTCGGCGCGCGCCCGGGCATAGCTGACCATCACCGAGCCGGTCATCACCACCGCCACCAGCACCACGTAGAACTCGCGGTTGATGCGGGCGTAATACACCAGC
>JBOGKL010000312.1:0-33608 GCA_050745525.1 Terriglobales bacterium
GCTTCGCCGCGCGGCCCGCTCTCTAAGGCCGAGGGGCCGCTGCGCGCTCAGGCGCCACTGGCGCCTGAGCCCCTTCGCCCCGGCTCCGCTGCCCCGCCGGCGGCCGCTGGGCGACCAGCACCCTTTCCCATCCCAAGGCATCGCGCCGGGTCTCTACCTGGGTCCAACCGCCGCCCTCCACATATCCGCGCACGTGCGCGGCGGAGGCATAGCCCAGCTCGAGCACCAGCCAGCCGCCGGCTCTGAGCCGCGCGCGCGCTTGCGGGATCAAGCGGGCGTAGATCTCATCCCCCGACGGGCCGGCCACCAAGGCCAGGCGCGGTTCGTGCTCACGCACCTCACGTGCCAGCGACGCCACTTCGGCCTCGGCCACATAGGGAGGGTTGGAGACAATCACATCGAAAGGCCCGGAGAGCCCCGTCGTCAGGTCGGTCTGCAGGAACTCGACCCGCGCGCCCAGGAACTGCGCGTTCGCGGCGGCGATGGCCAGGGCGGCAGCGGAGACGTCAGTGGCCACGACGCGCGCTTGCGGCCGCTCGCGCGCCAGGGTCACGGCAATGCATCCGGACCCGGTGCCCACGTCGAGCAGGCGTAATGCCTCGCCCGGCGCCACGTGCTCCAGCGCCGCCGCGACCACGAGTTCGGTCTCCGGCCGCGGAATGAGCACCCCCGGCGCGACCGTAAACGGCCGGCCATAGAACTCCTGCACGCCGGTCAGGTACTGCAGCGGCGTGCCCGCGGCCCGCGCCTGAATCGCCGTGCGTGCGCGCGCCGCCTCGGCCGGCGCCAACTCCTCTTCCGGATGCGCATACAAGTAGCTGCGCTCCTGCCCGATGGTGGCGGCCAGCAGAACCTCGGCCGTGAGCCGCGGCTCGTCCACACCCGCCTGCTGCAGCGCCTCCGCCGCCTCAGCGAGCAGTTGCCGCAGGTCGGGCATGAGCCAGCCGTTCCAGTTGCGCGAGCGAGCGGCGGTAGGGCGCGCGCGCCACGCCCGCCTCGGTGATGATGGCGCTGATATAGCGGTGCGGGGTGACGTCAAAGGCCGGATGCGCCGCCGGCACTCCCTCGGGCGCCAGGGCGATGCCCTGCACGTGCGTGACCTCGGCCGCGCTCCTCTGTTCGATGGGAATCGCCGCCCCCGTCGCCAGCTTCCGGTCCAAGGTGGACAGCGGCGCGGCGACATAGAACGGCACGTGGTTTTCCTTGGCCAGCACGGCGATGCTGTAGGTCCCGATCTTGTTGGCCACATCCCCGTTGGCGGCGATCCGGTCGGCGCCGACGAGGACGGCGGCAATCCGGCCGGAGTGCAAGAAATGCCCGGCCATGCTGTCGGTGATCACGGTGACCGGGATATGGTCCTGATGCAGTTCCCAAGCGGTGAGCCGCGCCCCCTGCAGATAGGGGCGGGTCTCGTCGGCGAACACCTCGATGCGCTTGCCCGCCTCGACAGCGGCGCGGATCACCCCCAGCGCCGTGCCGTAGCCGGCGGTGGCCAGCGCCCCCGCATTGCAGTGGGTGAGCACGCATCCGCTTTCCGGCAGCAGTTCCGCACCATGGCGCCCCAGGGCGCGGTTGGCTTCCACGTCCTCGACCGCCATGCGCTGCGCTTCGGCCTCGAGCGCCGCCTGGATGGCGCCCACCGGCTCGCTCGCGTGCGCCTCCAGGCAGGCGCGCATGCGCGCGAGCGCCCAAAACAGGTTCACCGCCGTCGGCCGCGTCGCCGCCAATTCGGCGCAGATGGCCTCGAACTCGGTTTTCAACCCGGCCCCGTCGCGCGCTGAGGATCGCTTGGCTCCCAGCGCCGCCCCCATCGCCGCCGCCACCCCGATGGCGGGCGCGCCGCGCACCACCATGCTCCGAATGCCGTCGGCTACCTCGTGGTGATCGCGGCACAGAAGGTACTCGGCGCGCTGGGGCAGCGCCCGCTGATCGAGCAGCTTCACTCCCTCCCCGGTCCATTCCAGCGTCGGCATCATGGCCGCGAGGCCTCGGCCACGGTGTTACCGCCGCGCAGCAGCTCCTTGTGTGCGGCGCGCACCTCGAGCGCGCCGAACAGCGCCGCGAACGGACAGTTGCGGCCGCGATGCGCGCGCCAGAGCTGGTTCAAGTTGTTGCGCCCTCCGGCTTCTTCGCGCTCGATGAGGCAGCGCACGGCCACAACATCCAGTCCCTCCGCCCATGCCACTTCGACCGCCTGAATGGTCGAGGCCGCCGTCGTGCAGACATCATCCACGATCGCCACGCGCATCCCGGCTTGAATCTTGCCCTCGATCCGGCGTCCCATCCCGTGCGCTTTTTCGCTCTTGCGCACGAGAAACCCCGTGATCGGGTGTTCCGTGCGGGCGCTCCCGATGGCCACGCCGACGACGATGGGATCGGCGCCCAGCGTCAACCCGCCCACCGCCTCCACCGGCTCTTCGAGCTGGCTGAGATCTTCGAGGAACAACCGCGCCGTCAGCAGACCGCCCAGCGGCGAGAGCGTGGTCGTGCGGCAATCGACGTAATAGTCGCTCGTACCGCCGCTCGACAGCCGGAACTCGCCCAGCCGGAACGAATCCCGCGCCAGCAGGTCCAGAAGCTGTAAGCGTACGTCCATGCTCCTCCTAGTTTAGCGGCCGGATCAATGTGGCAGGTGATGGAAGCCGCGCGAAGAGATGAATTCGGCCGCAAACAGCACGCCGTTATAAGCGCAGTGCATGAGCCAGCTTGGTAGGAGCGACCCGCTGCGCGCGCGTACCACGGTGAGTACAATGCCCACCAGCACCAGGATCAGCACCGCGCCCCAAGCCCATCCCAGTTGCGCCGCGTGCATCAGGCCGAACAACAAGCCGGTGACAAAGATGGCCAGCGCTTCGCCGCGATGCAGGCGTGCCATCTGGTTGAGTATCCAGCCCACGCCACGGATCGGCCACTGCGGCATGGCCAGAAAGACCAGCAGGATGGCGCCCAAGATGTATTGGGTGGGGCCGATGGTGCCCAATACCAGCTCGTACTCGCGCAATCCCCAAATCACCACGGCGAGCACCCCCAGCCCCATGAGCACGCGCACCAGCGGACGCCAGGCGCGCAGCTCCTCCGGCTTGACGCCGAGGCTGAACGTGGCGCGCAAGGTGGGGTAGAGAAGGCCGCGGAAGAAAAACTCCTCAAAGAAAGGCGCGATGATCACCCCGTAGAGCGCCAGCATCCACACCGTGTGCGGCGTGAACAGACGCTCCTCGGGCGTGTTCTTCGGCATGGGCACGACATGTCCCAGCGCCTGCACCACGATCATCAGCCCCACGCCGCCCAACAGCGCCAGCCCCACGCCCTCGGCGCCGATCTTGCGCCAGTGGATGGCCTGCCAGAAGCGCCGCCCCTGCGCTTGGTCAATCCAGAGCCAGGCGAAGCCGAACCCGAGGATGAAGCCGCCCGTCTGCCCGAGCAGCATCATGCCCACAATGGCCTGCTCGCGCGGCAGGTGCAGATGTCCGGTGGCGCGCATCACGATGGCCCACATGAAAACGGCGATCGCCGACACCACGAGCATGGCGGCGATGGTGAAGATGACGATGAAGGCGAGTTCCAGGCCGCTCCACGCGGGCTCGCGTGGTGGCGGCGCAGGAGGCGGCGCGGCATCGGGAGCCGGCCAAATCGGGAGCATGGGCGGGGCGTCCAAGCGACAAGTTTACAGTACGGAGGCGTCTTCTCAGGCCGCCGCGGGCATTCCCGGTCAGGCGGCCGCGGGCGCTCCCGGCCAGGCGGCCGCGGGCGCTCCGCTCAGTTCCGCCACCATCTCGTCGAGAATCCGGGCCAGCGGGTAGAGGATCTGCCAGCGGGGGTAATGTGCGTGCAGCTTGCGCAAATCGGTGATGTAGCAAATATGATCCCCGCGGCGGGGCTCGTCGCGGTAGCTGGTCTGCAGCACAAAGCCGCGCTCCCGCAGCGCTGCCAGGGTTTCCAGTATGGAAAGGCTGTTGGCACGCCCGCCACCGAGGTTGTAGACTTCCCCGGCTCGCGGCGCTTCATAAAATTCCAGAAACAACCGCGCCACGTCGGTCGCATGGATCTGATCGCGCACCTGCTTGCCCTGGTAGCCGAAAACCGTGTACGGCTCCCCGCGCACGGCACAGCGGACGATGTAGTTCAAATAGCCGTGCAGCTCGACACCCGCGTGCTGTGGGCCGGTCAGGCAGCCGCCGCGAAAGATGCCGATGGGCATGCCGAAATAGCGTCCATATTCCTGGCACAGCACATCGGCGGCCAGCTTGGAGGCGCCAAACAGCGAGTGCAGGCACTGGTCCACCGGCATATCCTCGCCGATGCCGTCGCGCCCGTCGGCGTAATCAAACCGCGCCGCCAACTCGCGCATGGGCAAGTGGTTGGGACGGTCGCCGTAGACCTTGTTGGTGCTGGTGAAGCAGAGCACGGCCTCGGGCGCATGTTCGCGCAAGGCCAGCAGCAGGTTGAGCGTGCCCACGGCGTTGACGTCAAAATCTTCGGCCGGAATGGCGGCGGCGCGGTCGTGCGAGGGCTGTGCCGCGGCGTGGATCACCAAGCCGGGCCGGAGCCCGGCCATCAGAGCGCGCACCCCGGCGCGATCGCGCAGGTCCAGCGAGCTGGAGGTGAACCGTGGCCAGCTCGCCGCCAAGTCGCGCATTACCGGAGCCGTCGAGCCGCCAGAACCAAAAAACCATGCGCGCAGATCGTTATCCACGCCGGTCACGGCCCAGCCCTGGGCGCATAGCTGGCTGACGCAGGCCGAGCCAATCAGCCCCCCTGCGCCGGTCACCAGAGCCGCTTTCACCTCTGCTTTGATCCCCTACGCCCAACTGCGAGTTGCCCGGCGTCGCCGTTGCCAGCGGCAAGCAAGGCCTGTCCGGTCAGGCTCGCCCGCGTCGCCGCCACCTGTTCGGGCGTGCCTTCGGCCACCAGGCGTCCGCCCCCAGCTCCGCCTTCCGGACCTAAATCAATGACCCAATCGGCGGCCCAGATCACATCCAGGTTGTGCTCGATCACCAGCACCGTGTTGCCCAGCGAGACGAGAGCATCCAGCACCTTCAGCAACTGCTTCACGTCCTCAAAGTGCAACCCCGTCGTCGGTTCATCCAGCAGGTAGAGCGTGCGCCCGGTCTGGCGCCGGCTGAGCTCGCGCGCCAGCTTCACCCGCTGCGCCTCCCCGCCCGACAGGGTTGTGGCACTTTGGCCCAGGTGGATGTATCCCAGCCCGACTTCCGCCAGCGTCGCCAGCTTGCTGGCCACGGCGGGCACGTTGGCGAACAGCTCCCGCGCCTCCTCCACCGGCATCTCCAGCACGTCGGCGATCGAGTGTTCTTTGAACTTCACCGCCAGCGTTTCCTGGTTGAAACGGCGTCCGCGGCACACCTCGCAGCGCACGTGGACGTCGGGCAGAAAGTTCATGACCACGCGCTTCTGCCCCTCGCCCCCGCAGGCTTCGCAGCGTCCGCCGCGGACGTTGAAGCTGAAGCGCCCGACCTTGTAACCGCGCGCCCGCGCCTCGGGCAATTGCGCGTAGAGGTCGCGGATCGGCGCATAGAGGCCGCTGTAGGTAGCCGGGTTCGAGCGCGGCGTGCGGCCGATGGCGTCCTGATCCACGCGTACGACCTTGTCGAACTGCTCCATCCCGTCGATGCGATCGTGCTCGCCGGGCGTGGCCAGCGAGCGAAAGTAGCGGTGCGCGAGGGCGGGATAGAGAATGTCGTTGATCAGCGTGGACTTGCCGGCGCCGGAGACCCCGGTCACGACGTTCAGCACGCCGGCGGGAATGAACACGTCGAGATCCTGCAGGTTGCGTGCGCGCGCACCCGCGATGCGCAGCCCGGCGCCGGCCCGCACCGGGCGGCGCGTGGGCGCGGCGGCGCCGACCGTTTTTCGTCCCGCCAGATACGCCCCGGTAAGCGAGGCCGGCGTCGAGGCAATCTCGGCCGGTGTGCCGCTGGCGATCAGTTCGCCGCCCAGGCGGCCCGCGCCCGGACCCAAGTCCAGCACGTAGTCGGCCTGGGCAATCGTCTCCCGGTCGTGCTCGACCACCAGCACGGTGTTGCCCAAATCGCGCAGTTGCACGAGGGCCTGCAGCAGCCGTCCGTTGTCGCGCGGGTGCAGACCGATCGAGGGTTCATCGAGCACGTAGAGCACGCCGCGCAGTCGCGAACCGATCTGGCTGGCCAGGCGGATGCGCTGTGCCTCACCTCCGGCCAGCGTGGCCGCGGGCCGGTCAAGCGTCAGGTATCCCAGTCCGACCTCGAGCAGAAATCCCAGCCGCTCGCGCACTTCGGAAATCAAGCGTCCCGCGATTTTCCTCTGCCGTGGCTGGGCCGTGATGGCCTTCTCCAGCGCCCCGGCGACGGCGAGCGCCTCCTCGAGAGGCAGGGCGGTGAACCCGGCGATGTTACGCCCTTGCAGAGTGACCGCCAGGCTTTCCGGCCGCAGGCGCTGGCCCTGGCAGGCCGGGCACGTCTCCGCCGTCATAAACCCCTGCAGCCACTCGCGCACCGCTTCCATGCTGGCGTCCTCCAGCATCTCGTGCAGATGGCCGATCACGCCGCCGAACTCGCCCGCGCCGCGCAGCAGCTCCTTCTGTTGGTGGGCGCTGAGTGCGCGAAACGGCCGCTCCAGCGGAATGCGGCGGCTGGCCGCGAAGGCGGTGATCCGCTCGCGGAACCCGCGCGCGCTCGCCCCCGGACCCAAGCCGCCCTCCAGCAGCGGCTTGTCCGGATGCACCAAAAACTTTGCCGGATCAAATTCGTACTGCGAGCCCAGCCCTTCGCAGCGCTCGCACGCCCCATAACGGCTGTTGAAGGAGAACGACCGCGGCTCCAGCTTGGCCAGCCCGATCCCGCATTCCGGGCAGGCCCAGCGCTCGGAAAACAGCCGCTCCTCGCCCGCTTCCGTATCGGCGCCCCCGTGCAGGCGCACAATCACCACCAGCCCCTCGGCCATCCCCAGCGCCGTGGCCACGGAATTCCGCAAGCGCGCCGCCAACCCTGGGCGGCCCGACAGGCGATCCACGATCACTTCGATCGTATGGGCGCGGCGCCGGTCGAGACGCTCCGAGCCGAGCCCATCCTCGTCCAGGTGGTGCATCGCCCCGTCAATCCGCACGCGGGTGAAGCCTTTGGCCGGCAGCGCCGCCAGCTCCTCGCGGAATTCGCCTTTGCGTCCGCGCGCGATCGGCGCCAGCACCATGATGCGCGCGGCCGCGGCGCCCTCGCCCGCCCAGTCCAGCACCGTAGCCACGATCTGATCGGCCGATTGGCGCACGATGGCGCGGCCGCAGCGCGGACAACGCGGCTCTCCGATCGAAGCCCACAGCAGGCGTAAATAATCGTAGATCTCGGTGATGGTCCCGACGGTCGAGCGCGGGCTGCGGCCCGTGGTTTTCTGCTCGATGGCGATGGCCGGACTCAAGCCCTCGATGGCGTCCACGTCGGGCCGTTCCAGTTGGTCGAGGAACTGGCGCGCGTAGGCCGAGAGCGTCTCGACGTACCGCCGTTGCCCTTCGGCGTAAAGAGTGTCAAAAGCGAGACTGCTTTTGCCCGATCCGCTCGGCCCCGTGATCACCGTAAAGGCGTGGCGCGGGATGCGCACGGAAATATTTTTCAGGTTGTGCTCCCGCGCCCCGGTGACGCGGATCTCGTCAATAGCCATCGCAAACGCCCGAGCCCTCTATTGTAGCTTTGAGCTAACCTTGCTTATGCGCGTGCTCGTGGCTGGCGGGGCGGGTTTCCTGGGCTCGCATTTCTGTGAACGGCTACTCGGGGAAGGGCACGAAGTCGTCTGTCTGGATAACCTGATCACCGGCAGCGAGGCCAACCTGGAAGGGCTGCGGCACGAGCCACGCTTCCATTTCGAGCGCCACGACATCTGCGAGCCTTTGCCGGCGCTGGGCCGGCTCGATGCCGTCGCCAACTTCGCCTCGCCCGCTTCGCCCGTGGATTTCGCGCGGCTGCGTCTGGAGATCCTGCGCGTCGGCAGCCTGGGCACGTGGAACTGCCTGGAGCTGGCGCGCGCGCACGGCGCCCGCTTCCTCATCACGTGTACGTCGGAGGCCTACGGCGACCCGCTCGTGCATCCGCAAACGGAGGACTACCGGGGCAACGTCAACCCGGTGGGGCCGCGCTCCTGCTACGACGAAAGCAAGCGCTTCTCCGAGGCCTTGACCATGGCCTTTCACCGCACCCACGGCCTGCCCACGCGCATTGCCCGCATCTTCAACACCTACGGTCCGCGCATGCGCCTCGACGATGGCCGCGTGGTTCCCTCGCTGGTGGCGCAGGCGCTGCGGGGCGAGCCGCTGACCGTGTACGGCGACGGCTCGCAAACGCGCAGCTTCTGCTACGTGGATGACCAGATCGAGGGGCTGCGCCGCCTGCTGGATTGCGACGACCCTTACCCGGTGAACATCGGCAATCCGGTGGAAACGCCCATCCTCGACTTTGCGCGCGTGGTGGCGCGGCTCACCGGCGCGCCCGCCCACATCGCCTTCGCGCCGCTGCCGGCCGATGATCCCCGGCGCCGCTGCCCGGATATCACCCGCGCCCGGCGCCTGCTCGGCTGGGAGCCGCGTGTCGGGCTGGAGGAGGGCCTGCGCCGCACCATCGAGCACTTCCGCGGCTTTGATTGGCGCGGGTCGCTCGGCGGCGCCGAGTGACCCGCTTAAGACGCGGCCGGGCCGGGGCCCCGGCCCCCAGCCCGGTCGCGTCCGGTTCGCACCGCGGCTACCCGCTAAATACATCACGCCTTGCCTCCACGGGCATGGAATCCTCCATCCCGGTGTGATCTTTTTCTTTTTTTTCGTAACCGCGGGCGGAGTGGATTCGTCTATACTGTGTTTTCCGGGAGGAATGGCGAGTGCTTGCGGTCCGCAATCTGAGCAAACAGTACGGTCACTTTCACGCGGTACGCAACATCAGCTTTCACGCCAACGAGGGCGAGGTGGTGGGCTTTCTCGGCCCCAACGGGGCGGGGAAGACCACGACCATGCGCATGATCACGGGCTTCCTGCCCATCAGCGCGGGCGAGGTGAGCGTGGACGGCATCAGCGTCCGCTCCGGCGCCCTGGAAGCCAAACGCCGCATCGGCTATTTGCCCGAGTTGCCGCCCGTCTACCCGGAGCTGACCGTGGACGAATACCTGAGCTTCATCGGCCGCCTGCGCCAAATCAAATCCAGTCAACGCAAGGATGCCATCGCCCGCGCCTGCCAGAAGACGGCGCTCACCGACGTGCGCTACCGCGCCATCGGGCACCTGTCCAAGGGCTACCGCCAGCGCGTGGGCATTGCCCAGGCCATCCTGCACGATCCGCCGCTGCTGATCCTCGATGAGCCCACGGCGGGCCTGGACCCGCGCCAGATTCTCGAAACCCGCCAGCTCATCGGCGAACTCGCCGGCAAGCACACCATCATTCTCAGCACCCATATCCTGTCGGAGGCGGCCAAGACCTGCCATCGCGTCGTGGTCATCCACAAGGGCAAGCTCGTGGCCGAGGATACGCCGGAAAATCTCACCCGCCGCCTCAAGCCCTCCGACTCGCTGACGCTGCACGTGCGTGGCCCGGTGGCGGACGTGACCGCCGCCGTGCGCGCCCTCCCCGGCGTGCTGCAGGCCGAGCACGACAGCGATCGTGACGGTGTGGGCGAGTGGCGCCTCGAGGTCAGCGGCGCGCCGGTGCGCGAGGCCATTGCCCGCTGCGTGGTGGAAAAGGGCTGGGGCCTGCTCCAGCTCAGCCCCCTCGACCTGAGCTTGGAAGAAATCTTCCTGTCCCTGACCGCGGCGCCGGCCCCGGCTCCGCCCCCATCCGGAGCCCCGCCGGACGCCCCAACAGCCAAGCAACCGGAGGTGTCGGCATGAGCGCCATGTGGGCCATCATGCGCAAGGAATGGAAGACCTATTTCACCGGTCCCATCGCCTACGTCGTGCTGGCGCTGTTTGCCCTGGTGACCGCGTTTTTCTTCTACAGCATGCTCGCCGTTTTCGTGGTGCAGAGCCTGGGCGGGGGGCAGTTTGGCGCCGCCCAGCCCAACGTCAACCTGCAAGTTCTCGCGCCGCTCACCTTTGACATCGGCATCACGCTGCTGTTCCTGCTGCCCATGCTCACCATGCGGCTGTACTCGGAGGAGATGAGCCGCGGAACCATGGAGCTGCTCAAAACTGCCCCTATCCGCCGCATGGATATCATCCTGGGCAAGTTCTTCGCCGCGCTCGGACTGTTGATCCTGCTGCTGATCATCGGCGGTTTTTACGTCGCCGCCATCGCCCATTACGGCAAGCCCGATCTGCTCACCGCCGGCGCCAACTTCCTCGGCCTGCTGCTGCTCGGCGCCGCGCTGCTCTCCATCGGCATGCTGATCTCCAGCTTCACCAAAAACCAGATCGTGGCCGGCGCCATCACCTTCATGCTGTTTCTGCTGCTCTGGGTCGCCGACTGGGTGACCGCCTACGGCAGCAGCGCCGTCTCGCACATCGTGGCTTATCTGTCCGTCACCTCGCATCTGCAGAACTTCACGCAGGGCATTGTGGACGTCAAAGACATCATCTATTACCTCAGCCTCATCGTGGCCGGGCTCTTCCTCACCGCCCGGCGCATGGAGCTGGCCGAGTAAGCGGGCATGCCACAGCAGCAATCGTCGCCGCCATCATTGCCGCCAACGCCCAACCGCCTGCTGCAGCGCAGCTCGCTGATCGTGTACCTGCTCGTGGTGCTGGCCGTGCTGGTGATCATCAACGTGCTCGCCAACCGCCACGACACGAGTTGGGACTGGACGAAAAACCACAGCCATTCGCTGAGCGCCGAGTCGGTCAAAATCATCTCGGGGCTGCACCAGCCGCTGCATATTATTCTCTTCGACCGCAGCGCGAACTTCGCTCCCGCCCGCCAGTTCTTCGATCGCTATCAGCGCCAGTCGCGCCTCGTGGACGTGCAATTCGTGGACCCGGACCGGCATCCGCAGATGGCGCGCCAGTACAAGATTCAGACCTACGGGTCCATTGTGATCTTCAGCGGCGGTCAGCAGCAGATCGTGACCAGCATGACCGAGCAGGACGTCACCAATGCCATCGTGCGCGTGCTCAAGGGTGCGAAGAAGGTCATCTACTTCGCCGCAGGGGACGGCGAGCGCTCGCCCGACGACAGCGGCCGCAACGGCTACAGTGCGCTGAAAACCGCTCTCGAGGCGGAAAACTTCACGGTCAAGCCGCTGGTGCTGGCGCAGACGCCCAAGGTCCCCGCTGATTGCGCTGCGCTGATCGTGGCCGGGCCCACGCACCCGCTGCTGCTGCCCGAGGTCACCGCCATCTCCAACTACATCAACGGCGGCGGCGACGCGCTGTTCCTGATCAGTCCGGAAACGTCTGGGCCGCTGGTCCAGTACCTGCAAACTTCGCTGAACGTAACGCTCACCCCCGACGTGGTTGTGGACACCAGCGGCATCGGGCGCCTGTTCGGCGCCAGTGAATTGATGCCGGTGGTCGCGCATTACGACACCCATCCCATCACCGCCAACATGAACGGCGTGGCCACGCTGTTTCCCTTCGCGCGCACGGTCGCGCCCGGCTCCCTCTCCAGCGCGCGCGCCATGGTGTCGCCGCTCGTCGAAACCAGCCCCGAAAGCTTCGCCACCACGCACTTCGCCAACAACCAGGTGCAGGTGGACCCGGCCACCGACCGCCACGGCCCGCTCACGCTGGGCGTGGCCGGAACGTTGCCCACCGTCTCCACCGGCCTGCAGAACGCCGGCGACAGCACCGAGGCGCGCTACGTCGTCTACGGCAGCCCCGACATCGTCTCCAACGCCATCATTGGTTTCCAGGGCAACCGCGACCTGTTCCTCAACACCATGGACTGGCTCGCCGGACAGAAGCAATTCATCACCATCCGGCCCAAGCCGCCCTCGGGCGCGCCGGTGAGCATCACCGCCGGACACATGCGCGGCTTGTTCTACCTGTTCCTCATCGGGCTGCCCTTGGTCATCATCCTGGCCGGCATCGGCATCAACCTAAAGCGGCGGGCGCTATGAAATCCTGGTGGCGGCTGATCGCAGCAGTTGTGGTGCTGATCGTCATCGTCGTCGTGCTCAACGTGCATCACAAGACCCCGACCGTTGTCTCCAAGCCGTTGGTGACGCTCACCGAATCGCAGGTGAACCGCATTGCCATCCAGCAGCCGGGCCAGCCCGAGGTCGTGCTCACCAAACTGGGCGCGAACTGGACGCTCGACCAGCCCTACCACTTTGCCGCCGAATCCTCCTCCGTCTCCAGCCTGCTCGATTCCCTCAGCGACATCACCGGCGCGCAAAAAGTCGCCACCGTCACCCCCAGCGTGAAGCTGGCCGCGTTCGGTCTCGATACCAGCGTTAAGTCCGGCGGCCCGAGCACCGTGTCCTTGGGCCTGACCACCGGCAAGACCATCACCTTTGAGTTCGGCAGCGATACCCCCACCGGCGGCAACACCTATTTGCGCCTGGGCGGCGCCGGTCCGGTCGAGATGGCCAGCGACTACGTAAAGACCAACGCCCTGCAGTCGGCCTTCGCCATGCAAGACAAAACCGCGCTGCATTTCCCCAGCGGCCAAATCACCGCCATCACGATCGCGCAGCACGGCAAGACGCTGCACTTCGCCAAAAGCAAAAACGCCTGGCCCAAGGCGCAGGTGAGCAGCATTAATTCGCTGCTCGATTCCTTAAGCGACGCACAGATGGACTCGATGGTGGCGCCCACGGCCGCGGCCGCCGCGCATCAGGCCGCTGCCGCCGGTCTCGCCCACCCCAACGCCTCGGTGACGCTCACTTGGCTGGGCGGCAAGGCGACCCTCGACATTGGCGCCAAGACCGGCGCGGCCGAGTACTTCGCCCGCAACAGCTCCGGCCCCGCCATCTTCAAGATCAGCGACTACCTCATCACCGACGTCAACAACCTCACCACCCCCGCCCCTGCCCCCTCCGTCGTAAAAGCCGGCAAGTAACGCGTTAACCTGACCGCGCGTCATATAATTCGTGTGACGTTGATTGGCGCGGGACTCGGCCGGCCTGCGTAAACGACGCACCGCGTCGTTTACCTCTCAGCCCGCTTGCAGCGGTCTGCAAGGGCGCTGCCTGGCCAAGCGTGGCCAGGCATCTCTCCTCCGGTCGCGCCGCTTCATTTGCCGGGGGCGGGTCGCCTCGCTCAGCTCCGCGGCTTTCGCGCTGGCCTTGCGCACGGTGCAAACAGCGCGCCCCCCGTGCGCAGATTATTGCAAGAAAACTGCCGCCCTTAGCGGCGATAGCGACTCTAATGAAACGGGTAAATGGGTAATTGTCGGGCGTAGGTGCCGGCGATTGGAGGCTCAAAATGCGCAAATTCTCTTTGCTTGTGGTGGCAGCTCTGCTTACCGGCTTGATCATGACGGCGGCGCCCACGGCCGTGCCGGCGCAGGTCGCTGTCGGCATTTCGGTGCGGATCGGGCCGCCGCCGCTGCGCGTACTCGCGGTGCAGCCGATCGCCCCCGGGCCGGGCTACCTCTGGACGCCGGGCTACTGGGCGTGGAGTCCGGCGGGCTACTACTGGGTTCCCGGTGCGTGGGAGCTGGCGCCGGCTCCGGGCCTGTTGTGGACGCCCGGATATTGGGGCTATGGCGGGGACGCCTACGTCTGGCATGCCGGCTACTGGGGTCCCCACGTCGGCTTCTACGGCGGCATTAACTACGGCTTCGGATATTTTGGAAACGGCTTTGCCGGCGGCCACTGGGCGCGGGGTCGCTTCTACTACAACACCGCCGTGTGGCGGGTGAATCGGACCGTGATCCACACGACCTATGTGGACCGCACCGTGATCCGCAACGTCCAGGATCGCCGCGTCAGCTACAACGGCGGGCCCGGCGGGATGCGTGCCCGCGCCAATGCCTCCGAAATGCGCTATGCGCGGGAGCGCCGCATGCAGGCGACGCCGGGGCAGACCCGGCGCGAGAGCCGTGCGCGCATGTCGACGCGGCAGAATGGGCGAGGGCGCAATCGCCAGCCGCAGGCGGAACGCCGCGACCAGCGCCGGGCAAAACCCAACAACAAGGGAAAAGATAAGCGCGAGAAAAAAGACGACCAGCGCGGTCCCGGCCGAATCTAACCCCCTGCGCGGGTGAGGTGAAAGATCACTGCGGGCGGGTCCAGGCCGAGCTGCAAATAGTGATGGCGGCCGCGCCAGAGGCCGCGCGGCCCCGCCAGCAGGTCGTTGACGGTAAAGCCGTCGCCCAAGCCCAATTCCGGGCCGGGAATCTCGACCGCGCCCTCCTGCGTGCCGAACGGGTCCAGATTGACCGCGACCACCAGCACGTCCTCGTAACCTGGCGAGAAGCGGGCGTACACCAGCATCTGCGGGTTCTCGGCGCGCAAAAAGCGCAGCCCCTCGATGTGCTGCAGTGCCGGGTGCTCGCGGCGGATGCGGTTCACCTTCGCGATCCAGTCCTTGATGTTGCCCGGCCGGTCCCAGTCCCAGACCTTGTACTGATACTTTTCTGAATCCGCGTACTCTTCCGTGCCCAGTAGCGCGCGCGCTTCGCACAGCTCGAAGCCGTTGTACATGCCCCAGGAGGGCGACAGCGTCGCGGCCAGAATCATGCGCTGCAGAAACGCCGGCCGTCCGCCGTGCTGCAAAATCTCCGGCAGAATGTCGGGCGTGTTGACGAAAAAGTTCGGGCGGAAGTACTCCCGGCCAGGCCCCAGGGCGAGTTCGGTGACGTACTCGCTCAACTCCTGCTTGCTGTTGCGCCAGGTGAAATAGGTATACGACTGCGAAAAGCCCAACTTGGCCAGCCGCTTCATCGGCTTGGGGCGGGTGAAGGCCTCGGCCAGAAACACCACGTCGGGATAGTGCTCCCGCACCTGCGCCAGCAGCCACGCCCAGAAGCTGAACGGCTTGGTATGCGGGTTGTCCACGCGAAAGATGCGCACGCCGTGCTCGGCCCAGAACAGCAGCACGCGGCGCAACTCAGCCGCCAGCGCCGGCGCTGACGGGCCGTCGAAGTTCAGCGGAAACACGTCCTCATAGCGTTTGGGCGGATTTTCCGCGTAGCGGATGCTGCCGTCGGGGCGGTGATAGAACCACTCCGGATGCTCCCCAACCCAGGGATGGTCGGGCGAACAGTTGAGGGCGAAATCGAGCGCTACTTCCATGCCGTGACGCGCGCAGGCGGCGACGAAGCGGTCGAAGCCGGCGAGCGTGCCCAGCCCCGGGTCCACCGCGTCGTGACCGCCTCGAGCATTGCCGATGGCGTACGGGCTCCCTGGGTCCTCGGGGCGTGCCAGCAGCGCGTTGTTGCGCCCCTTGCGGTGCGTCTGGCCTACGGGATGAATGGGCGGCAGATAAATGACGTCAAAGCCCATGGCCGCGATTTCCGGCAACCGCGCTTCACATTCGGCGAAGGTGGCACTGCGATCCGGGTCGCTGCCCTGCGAGCGCGCAAACATCTCATACCAAGCGCCGCAGCGCGCCCGCGGCCGTTCGCACAGCACCTGCCAGGTCCGCTCCGTCGTCTGGCGCGCCGCCGGGTCGGGCCAGCGGCGGGCGGCGTCGAGCACCGCGGCAGCGAGAAGCGCCTGGGCGTCACCCGCTTTCGCGTCACCGGCGGCCGCGGCGCGCAGCAGCGCGGCATCGGCGGCGTGAAGTGCTCCACTGGGAATGCGGGCGGCCGCTTCCTGAGCCAGCGCCGCTCCGGCCACCAGATCGCTGGCGATATCCTGTCCCGCCGCCTGCTTGCGTTGGGTGTCCTGGCGCCAGCTTGCAAATATATCCACCCAGGCGGCAAAGCCGAACTCCCAAGTCCCAACTTCGTCCAGGACCCACTCACCGCGCCAGCGGTCGTTATCCAACGCCACCATTGGGATTTCGCGCCAGGCTTTTGTGCCCGGAGCGCGCACGCGCAGCACCGCGGCCAAAAGTTCATGGCCATGCTGGTAAATGTCGGCGCTGGCCTCCATCGAGTCGCCCACGGTACGTTTCACTGCGAACGCGCCCCCGTCCACGCTCGGCCGAATACATTCCATGACGATGGAAGTGGGGCCGAATGGGGCCGCAGCTCCCCGCGTTTGTGGTGTGGTGCCGGAACGTCGTATCATGAACCCATCCTAATGCTCGGGGTGCAGCAGATACTGCAGGAAGTGACCTCGCTCGAGGGGCGGCGGTTTATTATTGTCTCCAACCGCCAGCCCTTCGCCCACGTGCGCCACAATGGCGGCGTACGCGTGGAAAAGCCCCCGAGCGGGCTGACCCTGGCTCTCGAGCCCATTGTACAGGCCACGCGCGGCACTTGGATCGCCTCTTCCAGCGGCGATGCCGACGCCGAGCATGTGGACGCCAAAGGGCGCGTCGTGTCGCCGCCTCCGGGTGTGAATTACGCCCTGCGCCGCATTTTCCTGCCGCCACGGCTGCAGCAGGATTTTTACACCGGCTTTGCCAACTCCACGCTCTGGCCGCTGTGTCACATCGCCTATCATCAGCCGCGCTTCGAGGAGCGCTGGTGGAAGGCATTTCTGCAGGCCAACCAGATTTTCGCCGATGCCGTCGCGGATGAAGTCAACGGCGACCCGGCCGTCATCTTCGTGCAGGATTTTCATCTCGCCGTTCTGCCCCTGCTGCTGCGCGAGCGCTGCCCGCAGGCGGTGATCGCGCAGTTCTGGCACATTCCCTGGCCCAATCCAGAAGCCTTCCGCATCTGCCCCTGGCGGCGCGACCTGTTGCGCGGCCTGCTCGGCAACGATCTGCTCGGCTTTCATCTCCCCTATCACGTCAACAATTTTCTCGACACCGTGGATCGCGAGTTGCAAGTGCGCGTGGACCGCGCCAGCAACTCGGTGGTGGGCGGGCGCAGCCGCACCAGCGTGGCGGCGTTCCCGATGAGCGTGGATTACCACCGCATTCAAGCCTCGGCGCGCGAGCCCGCCAGCACGCGCGAGTCCGAGCAGTTGCGCCAGAAGTATGTCCACAATGGCGAGCGCAAGCTCGTCATCAGCGTCGAGCGGCTGGACTATACCAAGGGCATCCGCGAGCGCCTGGAGGCGATCCAGCGGCTGTTCGAGCGCCATCCGGAATGGAAGCGTCGGGTGGATTTCGTGCAAATCGCCACCCCCAGCCGCACCACCGTGCGCGCGTACCGCGACTACGCCGCCGCCGTCGAGCGCACACTCGAGCGCGTGAACGCGCTCTTCGGCACCCCGGACTGGACGCCGGTGCGGCCGCTGCACATCTACGTCGAGCCGGAGCGGGTGTGGAACTGGTACCAGGCCGCCGACGCGGTGATCGTCAGCTCGCTGCACGACGGCATGAACCTGGTGACCAAGGAATTTGTGGCCGCCGGGCGCGAAGACGCGGTGCTGCTGTTGAGCGAGTTCACCGGCGCCGCGCGCGAGCTGCGCGAGGCGGTGCTAATCAACCCCTACGCCACCGACAGTTTTGCTGATGCCATCGCCGAGGCGCTGGTCATGCCCACCGTCGAGCGCCAGGAGCGCATGCGGCGCCTGCGCTGGCGGGTATCGCATTATGATATTGGGGTATGGGCGCGGGAGATTTTGCGTGCCATACGGCAACGCGAATTCGATGCTCAGGACCCCCACCTTTCTCTACCCCCCCTTTCGCCCGGCAGCGTCGAGCCTGACGCCGCTCAACGGCTGGCGGAGCAGGCTACGCCTCTCCTCGCGCACGCTCGTCGCCAGCGACTTTGACGGCACGCTCGCCCCGATCGTGGACGACCCCGGCGCGGCCGTCCCGCTGCCCGGCATCGTCGAGGTGCTGACGGAGCTGGCCGCACGCCGTGACCTGCGCGTCGCCGTCGTCAGCGGCCGCTCGCTCGAGGATGTGCGCACCCGTTGTCCGGTGCCCGGCTGCTGGTACGTAGGCGGCCACGGCAATGAGACCAGCGCCGCAGCCGCGCCCATCAATGGCCCCGCCGCCGGCCTTGAAGCCGCTGCTGCGCCCGCGCCCGTAAACAACCAGGCGGTGCGCCGCCGTCTGGGCGAGATCGCCGCCCAGGTGGCGGCGCGCCTGCCGCAGTGGCCGGGCGTGCGCCTGGAAGCCAAACCGTTTTCCCTGGCCGCGCACTTCCGCCAGGCGCCGCAATGGGAAGCCCCCCTGCGCGCCCTGTTGTCCCGCTTGGCCTCGGGCGGCGAATTCCGCCTCCTCTCCGGCCGCCAGGTCATTGAATTGCTGCCCGCTGCCGCGCTCACCAAGGGCCACGCCGTCGAGCGCCTGCGTTCGCGGCTCAACTGCGATTTGGCCTTCTATTTCGGCGACGATGCGACCGACGAGGATGTGTTTCGGCTCCCCGATGCGCGCCTCATCGGAGTCAAGGTGGCCAGCGCGGAAACCCCCGGCCCCACCGCCGCCGCCTACCGGGTGGCTTCGCCGGGCCAGGTTCTCTCAGCCTTGCGCGAAATCGCCGAGTTGCGACAAGCCGCGACAACTGGTATCGTTCCGGGAAAGAAATAGCTGCACGCGGAGCCCAATCCGCCGTAGGCTGGTAGTTGCGGTTGCTGTAAGGCGGTCCGTGGAGGACCCTTGGCATGCGTGTTTTATTGATCTATCCCAAGCGTGACCCGGAATCCAGAGTCCGCACCCAATTCAGCATGGAGCGGGTGCATGAGCTGGCGTTCTGGCCCCTGCGCGGCAAAAGCTACGGGTTGCAGTTCAACGGCCTGGAGTCGCTCAGCGCCCTCACCCCGGACTGGGTGGACTTGACCGTCGTCAACGAGAACCTGCGCGACATTGACATGGACGCCAACGTGGACATGGTCGCCATCACGGTCATGGTGACCAACGCCACCCGCGCCTATCAGATCGCCGATCATTTCCGCAAACGCAACATCAAGGTCGTGCTGGGCGGCTATCACCCCTTCATGATCCCCCACAACAGCCTGGCCCACGCCGACGCCATCTGCATCACCGAGGGCGAGTATGTCTGGGAGCAGATCCTGAAGGACTGCCGCGACGGCAAGCTGCAACAAATCTACAGCCAGGCGGACAAGACGGATATGTCGCGGGCGCTGCATCTGCCCAAGGTGAAGCGCTGGGAGTGGCTGCATCAGGTCTCGCTCACGTTGCAGGCCAGCCGCGGCTGCCCCTTCAGTTGCGATTTCTGCTCCATCGTGCAGATGCTGGGCCACGACATGCGCTACAAGACCACTGCGCATCTGACGGCCGAACTCGAAGTTTTCTTCAAGCACGACATCCTGGGGCGCGTGTTCTACCGCCCCATCTTCTTCGTGGACGACAACATCTTCGGCCATCCGCGCACGTTGAAGGAAATACTGCGCGCCATCATCGCCCTGCAGAAGAAGTACCCGCACTACCGCGCCGTCTTCGGCTCCCAGATGACCATCAACGTCTTCAAAGACAAGGAGGCGCTGGCGCTGCTCGAGGAGGCCGGCTTCTACAACATCTTCATGGGCCTGGAGAGCCAGGACCGGGAAACGCTCAAAACCTTCAATAAGCTGCACAACATCGCCTTCAACTACGACGAGGCCATCGCCACCATGCGCGCCCACGGCATGGAGGTGATCGCCAGCTTCATCTTCGGCACCGATGGCGATACCGAGGCGTGCTTCGACGCCGCCTACGACTTCTTCGACCGCAACGACGTTCTCTACCCCTACTTCAACATCCTCACGCCCACGGCCTCGCAGTGGAAGCGCTTCCTGACCGAGGGCCGCATCCTGACGGTCAAGGCCAAGCTCTACGATGCGCACCACACCGTCTTCGTCCCCATGAAGATGACCCCGCGCCAGTTGCAGGAGGGGTTCGTCAAGTTGGTGTCGAAGACCTTCGATTATAAAAACATCGGCAAGCGCATGCGCCGCGTCTACGTCGAGGGTCCGCGCCGCCAGGCGCGCCTGTCGCTGCCGCTGCCGATGGAGAAGGCCTTCTACCGCAAGCTGCACTTCACCCTGGGCTACCAGAACGACCGCGAAGGGCAAGCATTCATGGAGGAACTGAAGCCGCATGTCTGGTCCGGCCTCGTTCCCATGGCTTCCGTCCTGCTGCAGATTGACCAGCACGATTGGGCTGTGCGCAACCGCTTCACCCTGGCCGAGCACCGCTACAGCCTGGATGTGCCCGCCTGGCAGGATCGTCCGCGCGAGCAGACCGTCGCGGCCGGCGAAGGGCTCGCCTCCGACATCGCCGAGCAAGTCCGCTAGACCATCCCCTACGCTGGCCCTTACACTGGAGGCATGTCCGCCACGCCCTCAAAAATGGTGCCGCTGGGCACCCTCGCGCCCGACTTTGCCCTGCCCGATGCCGTGAGCGGGGATACGCTGCGCCTCTCCGCGTTTCCACCCGCGCAACCGCTGCTGGTGATGTTTCTCAGCCGCCATTGCCCTTACGTGCAGCACGTGCAAGCCGAGCTGGCGCGCCTGGGACGCGACTATCACGACCGGGTGGCCATGGTGGCGATCTCCGCCAATGACGCTGAGGCGTATGCGGACGACGCGCCGCCCCGCTTGCGCGCCATGGCCGAAGAGCAGGGCTTCACCTTCCCCTTCTGCTACGACGAAACCCAGGCCACCGCGCGCGCGTACGGCGCCACCTGCACGCCCGACTTCTTTCTCTTCGACGGCAACCGCAAGCTCGCCTATCGCGGCCAGCTAGACGCCAGCCGTCCCGGCAACGGCGTGCCCGTCACCGGACGCGACCTCCGCGCCGCGCTCGAGGCCATGATGGCGGGCCGGCCCGTCGAGCCGACGCAGCAGCCCAGCCTGGGCTGCAACATCAAGTGGAAGTAAATTAATTCCCGCCGAAATGATGAGCGAGGTAGGCGACCAGCGCCGGCTTGTTCTGCGGCTCGACTTGCGCTCCCATCGAGATCATCTCGTCCACGGTGTGCGACCATCCGGCGGCGTCCTGCGGGTGCTGCGTCAGCATGTTGAGCCCGTGGCAACCGCCGCAGCGCGCCAGCACCAGTTGCCCAATGGCGGCATCCGCTTCCTGCGGCACCGGTGCGCCGGCAATGGTGGCTTGCGCGTCGAACACGGGCCGAGGACCGGCGTTGCTGAGGGAGACCAACAGCGCCAAGCCAATGGCCAGACCCAGCAGGACAAGGGGAGCTTTTACGGAGGGAGCTTTTACGGCCGACTGCACTCTGCTTTTATTTTAAAACGATTTGCTGAAGCCGATGGTGAAGCGTGCCAGGCCGTGTTCGCCGGCGCGCACCTCGGGCACGATCCAAGCCCCATGGCCGATGGGAAACCGCACCCCTCCGCCCGCGATGGCCGATCCGTGCGTGCTCGAGCCCCACTGCGACAGACCCACCCCGCCCAGGATGTACGGGATGAAGGCCTCATCGTCGGGATGAAAGGCATAGCGAAAAGTTCCATCCAAGGTAAAAAGTCCCGTGTTTCCGCTGCGGCCGAAAGCGGCGCTCGGTACAAAACTCACGTGGCGATTGATCGGAAAAATGAGCGCGCCACCGGCGGAAAACCCGCTGGGCGAGCCCAGCAGTGCGCCCCCAAACACGTTATAGCGCACCGTCCCTTGCCCCAAAGCCGGCAGACACGCGACGAGCAGGGTCAATGCCGCAATCCAGCCGCAATATTTCCGCATCCGGATAGTCCTCCTCGCCCGGATACGAGCAACTCTGATGCCAAACTTCGCGTCTACCGATATAACATCCAGTACACAGCCACGCCCGTCACCGACACATACATCCAAATGGGCCAGGTCCAGCGCGCCCACTGCCGGTGGCGCGCGAAGCGGCTGCGCAGCGCCAGCACCAGCGTGATGACTGCCAGCACCGGCACCGCCGCGGCCAGCACCGAGTGCGTGCCCAGCAGCAAAAAATACCCAATGCGCCGCCAACCAACTCCGGTGTAATAGACCAGCCCATTATGAAAATGGTCGAGCAAATAGACGGTTAAGAACGCCGCCGAGGTGGCGAAGGCGGAAATCATGAATGCCCGATGCGCCCGCACGCGTTTGCGGCGGATGCAAACCAATCCGCACACCAGCAGCACCGCGCTCACCAGGTTGAGTCCGGCAATCCAATTCGGCAGTGTATGCCAGCCGAACATCGCCTGCGGCCTAGGGATGGAACCGCCGGTCGCAGCACATCAGGATCAGCAGCAGCGGCAGGTAGATCACGCTGGCCCGCAACAGCGCCCGGTAGCTCTTGCGCGTTCGCGCGCGCACGCTGTCCAGGCTCACCCACAGCAGCCCCAGCCCCAACACCAGCGCCCCGGCAAAGTAAACCATTCCGGTGAGGCCGACGATGCTGGGCAAAAGGCTGACCGGAATCAGCGCCAGCGCGTACAGCAGCACTTGGCGCGAGGTCTCGCTTCCGTTTTCATCCACCACGGGCAGCATGCGGATTCCCGCCCGTTCGTACTGCTCTTTCTGCAGCCACGCGATGGCCAGAAAATGCGGGAACTGCCAGAGGAACTGAATGCCGAACAGGATCCATGCTGCCGCATCGAGCCCGCCCCGCGCCGCCGCCCATCCCATAAGAATCGGACCGGCGCCGGGCAGTGCGCCCACCAGCGTGCTGATCGGAGAATGAAACTTCAGCGGCGTGTATGCCAGCAGGTAGACAGCGCTGGTCGCCAACCCCCAGTAAGCGCAGGGCCAGTTCACGCCCCAGGCCAGCAGGGCGGCGCCGGCGGCGATGGTCACGCCGCCAAACAGCGCGGCCGGGGGAGGCTGAATCTTTCCCGCCGGCAACGGGCGGCTCTTCGTGCGCGCCATGAGCGCGTCGGTGCGCCGCTCCCAGAGCTGGTTCATCGCGGCCGTGCCGCCCGCCAGCAAGGCGGTTCCCACGGCCAGCTTGACGAGCAGGGCCCAACCCAGCGCGCTGTCGGCACCGACGTAGCAGGCGGCCACCGCCGTCAGCACCACCAGCAGCGTCACGCGCGGCTTGGTCAGCGCCAGGCAGCTCCCCGCCCACTCGCCCAGCGTTTGCGCCGCTGCGGCGGAAGAGATCACCGGTTGCGGCCTGGGGCGGGCCGCCCCAAATGACGGCGTGGAGGTATGGTGCAGCTTGGCCAAAGGTCTATTTTCGCATGAGCGCGCTCCAGATCAGAGCCGCCAATATCCCTACGGGGATGATCGTCCATATCCACTCGTTGATCAGGCGCCCGCGGCTGGGCCGCGGATGTGCACCCAAGTGCAGCAATCGCCAGGCGATCAGCCCCAGCACTCCCAGGCTGCACGCCGCCAGCACGATGAGATAAACCGCCGTCATCGCCTCAGAACGGCCGCACCAGCACCATGATCAGAATCAAAAAAAACAGCAGCGCAATCGAGCCGTGGAGCGCGCGCATCTGCTTCGGCTTCATTTCCTGCTCGGGCATGCGGCGCACTCGAACGGTGAGCACGATGTCGCATACGATCAGCAGCAGCACCAGCAGCAGCTTGACGTGCAGCCACGGCGCCATGCGCACCGCCGGGAGCAAGTAGAACAAATACAGGCCGGCCAGAATGGTGATTGCGGCGCCGGGATGCGCCAGCGCGCGCATGGCCTTATTCGCCAACTCGGCCCGTTGCGCACGAGCGGACGGCGTATCGGTACTCCCTCCGCCGGCGCGCGACACCGACAGGGCGTAAAACAGTCCCCCGATCCACATCACGATGCCGGCAACGTGAAACACCAACACCCAGCTTTCGACGTTAAGCCATGGGTTCATGACGCGTGGTCCTCGCTGCCCGCGCGCAGATATCTGCCATGCACCTTGAGCAGGCAGGTGTCGGCGATGACCAGCATCCCCGCTTCCCGCGCCGCAGCTTCGGCCCCGGCATGCACGACCCCTTCCTGCAACCACAGTAGCTTGGCTTTTATCCCGATAGCCGCCTGGGCGACAGCGGGCACATGCTCGCTGCGGCGGAACACGTCCACAATATCAACCGGCCTCAGCTCGGGCGGAATCGCCTCCAGCGTGGGGTACGCCTTTTCGCCGAGGACTTCGGTCTCGTGCGGGTTGACTGGAACGATCCGGTAGCCTTGCGCCTGCAGATATCGCGCCACGCCAAAGCTGGGGCGGGCCGGGCTGCTGGAAAGGCCCACCACGGCGATGGTCTTGGCCTGGCGCACGCAATCCAGGATTTGCGGGCTCGGTTTCACCTGCTCTGATTGTAGCGTTGATTGGCGCGGGGTTCGGTCGGCCCGCGGCCGCCCTCAGCCCGCTTGCAGCGGTCTGCGAGGACGCTGCCTGGCCACGCTTGGCCAGGCAGCTCTCCTGGGCGGCCCACGGTGCAAACGGCGAGCCCCCCGCGCACGGGTTGGGGGCTGTGCTGCTGTGCTATAGTCCGCAATCGGAGGGGAATCATGCTCCCTTACGCGCGCCGTTATTGCCTGGGCCTGATCTCTGGCCTGTTGCTCGGCTCTATCCCGCTCTGTGCCCAACGAAAGAAGCCAGCGCCGCCGCCTACCACGGCGAGCCAGCCCGCGATCAAGGCAGCCGACCTGGATGCGTTCTTCTCGGGCCTGATGCAAGCCCAAATGGAGCAGAACCACATCGCCGGCGCGGCGCTGTCGGTGGTGCAGAACGGGCAGGTGATTTTCGAGCACGGCTATGGCTACGCCAACTTGAAGACGCGGCAGCCGGTCTCGGCCGCGGACACGCTGTTCCGCCCCGGTTCCATCTCGAAGCTCTTTACCTGGACCGCGGTCATGCAGCTGGTGCAGCAGGGCAAGATCAACCTCGATGCGGACGTAAATCAGTATCTGGACTTTAAAATTCCGGCGACGTTTTCCGGCCCCGTCACCATGCGTGATCTCATGACGCATCGGCCGGGATTCGAGGAGGCCAATCGCGGCCTCATTCTCTCGCTCACGCCCTCGCTGGTCATCCCGCCGCTTGGCGCCGTGGTGCGCGAGCACCTGCCACAGCGGATTTTTCCGGCCGGTTCGATGCCGGCGTACTCCAATTACGGGGCGGCGCTGGCCGGCTACATCGTGCAGCGGGTCTCGGGCGAACCCTACGCCCGCTACATTGAAACCCACATCCTCGAGCCGCTGGCGATGAACCACAGCAGCTTTCGCCAGCCGTTGCCGCCCTCGCTCGTGCCCCTCATGGCCGAAAGCTATCGCAGTACGACCGCGCCCGCGCAGCCTTACGAGATCGTCCCCATGGCGCCGGCCGGTGCTCTCGCCACCAGCGCCGACGACATGAGCCACTTCATGATTGCCCAGCTTGGCGATGGCTCCTACAACCACAGCGCGCCCATCCTCAGTCCCGCCACGCTGGCCGAAATGCATACGCCACAACCGGGACTGCCGGCCGGCATTGACGCCATGGATTTGGGCTTCTACCACGAGGACCGCAACGGTCTGACGATCATCGGTCACGGCGGCGACACCATCTATTTCCATAGCGATCTGCACCTCATTCCCGCCGCGCATTTCGGCCTGTTTGTGACCTACGACGGCGTGGGCGGGGCCACGGCGCGGACGCTGATGTGGAGGGCGTTTCTCGATCGCTATTTCCCCTATACGCCCCCGCCCGTCACGGCGCTGCCGAGCGCGGCCGCCGACGCTGCCGCCGTGGCCGGGACCTACATTACGACCCGGCGCTCGCAGGGCAACGTGCTCGCCGTGACCGGTCTTTTGGGCGAGATGCACGTGGTCGCCCATCCCGACCACACGTTGAGCCTGGGCAATGCCAGCTCGGTGAAATTTGCCGAAGTCGGCCCCATGCTGTTCCAAAAGGAGCACGGGCAGACGCGCGTCGCTTTCCGCCGCGACGCAGCCGGCAACTGGGTCATGTACCCCTCCCCAATTATCGAGTTCCAGCGCACGCACTGGCTCAACAGCATCGGCTTCAACCGTCCACTGGTGGAGGCGGGACTGGTAATTCTTTTGCTGACGCTGCTGCTATGGATCGTCGCTCCCTGGGTGCGGCGCCACTTCTGGCGCAAGCTGGCGCTCAGCGCCCGGGCCAAGACCGTGCGCCTATTGGTGCGCATCGGCTGCCTCCTCGACGTAATTTTCGCCGCTTCGCTCCTGCTTATTTTTTCCGGCCCGAATCTGCTGAACCACACCGGCCTGATTCATTGCGTTCAGATGCTGGGCGTGCTTGGCGTAGCGGCGACCCTCGCCGGCATCTACTATGCGGTCGAGCTGTGGCGCGCACGGCCGGCCGCGGCCGCCGTTGCGGCTGCCGCCGGTCACGGTGCGGCGCACGTTGCCTCTCCGGTCGAGGCGCGCACTCCCTTCGGATGGCTGGGCCGCCTGAGTTGGACGATCACCGCGCTGGGCATGTGCGCCTTCGCCTGGTTTGCGCTGTATTGGAGCCTGCTGAACTTTACGACGCGGTTCTGACTTATTTCGTTCCCGCTGCCCGCAGGCCGCCGATTTCCGCCGCCGTCAGCGGCCGCACCTTGCCCGGCTGCAGTGGGCCAATGGTCAGCTTCCCGATGGCGATGCGCTTGAGCTTCTCCGCCGGATGCCCCACCGCCTGAAACATTTTGCGGATCTGATGGTAGCGTCCCTCCACCAGCACGACCTCAAGCCAGGGATTGTCGTGTGAAGTCCGGTAAACGCCCGCCTGCTGGCGCTCGCGTCCGCTCGCGCCGGTCTCCCGCAGCCAGCGGATGCGCGCCGGCGCCGTCCGCCGCCCGTCAATGATCACTCCACGGCGCAGCCGTTCGAGTTGCTCCGCGCTTGGCCGTCCCGCGACTTTGACCCAGTAGGTTTTCGGCAGGGCCGTGCTGGCGTGCAAAACTTTATTCGCCAGCTCGCCGTCGTTGGTCAGCAGGATCAGGCCTTCGGAGTGAAAGTCCAGCCTTCCCACCGGGTATAGACGTTCTTGCACCCCGCGCAGCAGCCGCGTGTAATCGCGAATGCTCGGCCTCCCTTCCGGATCCTTGAGCGTG
This sequence comes from Terriglobales bacterium, assembly GCA_050745525.1. GTDB lineage: Bacteria > Acidobacteriota > Terriglobia > Terriglobales > SCQP01 > SCQP01. The sequence goes on from JBOGKL010000312.1 coordinate 26,812, forward strand.
CTCACCACGCCCTTGGGCTTATAGAACAGCAGGTAGCGCATCTGCTGCTCCCGCCGCAGCGGCCTACCCTTGACCGCGATCCGGTCCACATCCCAGTCGGCCTTGCTGCCCAATTCGGTGACGATGCGCCCGTTGACGCTCACCTGTCCCCTGCTGATCAGCGTTTCCGCCTGCCGGCGCGAGGCGTAGCCCGCCTGCGCGATCAGTTTCTGCAGTCGTTGTTCCACGCCTTAGGGTAGCAAACGCCGCTAACGGCCCTTCGGCGGCAGGATGTCAATGCTCACCGGTGTTAGCCCCTGCCCGGTGAAGTGAAGGGCGCGGGCAGCCCCGTAGCTCAGGTCAATGATGCGGCTAGCGGGTACCGGCCCCCGGTCGTTGATCTTGAGCACGACGGCCAGGTGGTTTTCCAGGTTGGTGACGCGCACCCGGGTCCCCAACGGCAGCGTGCGATGGGCGGCTGTCATAGCCCACATATTGAACGGGTGGCCGCTGGTCGTGGTCTTGCCCTGAAAATACTGGCCATACCAGCTCGCAATGCCCACTTGGTAGGGCACCGGGGCCGGCAAAAGGGCCGTAGGAGGGCTAAAGTCTTCTACTGCCGGCGCCGATACACGATTAGGCGACTGCACGGCCAAGGGCGCGCTGGCGAGGGAAATCGAGAGGATTAGAAGAGCAAGTATGCGTCTCATGCGAAAGGGGTGGGACTGGTCTGGTGTTCCGGGTACAGCTCTGGAGTAAACTCCTTTGGTTGGGATCCTTCCGGGGCGGCCAATGCGTCGCCCGTAGTGGAAGTAAGATGCTTCCAGTATACCTTTGGTTGCCTAGAAAGTCCACGCAGCGCTTGCTTCTGTGCCTCGGCCTCCTGGTGGCGATTGCCTGGGCCATCCCGCCGGCTGCGCCCTCGCCGCCGCTAGCGCCGGTCGAGCGCGTTCTCCAGCGCCGGCTAGCAAAAATGCTGACCGCGCCGGATTTTCAGCATGGCTTTTGGGGCGTCTACGTCTACGACCTCAGCCGTCACCAGGTCTTGTTTGACCATAACGGCGAGCGCTGGTTTACGCCGGCCTCCAACGCCAAGCTGTTCACGCTGGCGACGGCGCTGTCGCTGCTCGGACCGAACTACAGGTTCCACACCGTGATCCAATCCACGGCCCCGCCTGATCAGGCCGGGGTCATCGCAGGGAACGTGTATCTGGTCGGGGTCGGCGACCCCAGCCTGTCCGGGCGCAGCTACCCCTATCAGCCGGAGCCGCCCGAGCCGGAATTGCCCTACGATCCCGAGGCCATCCCGCTGCTGTTGGCGCGCAAGCTGGCCGCCAGCGGCATAACCCGCATTCAGGGCAACATTGTCGGCGACGACAGCTACTTCACCGATGATCCCTACCCGCAGGGTTGGGCCATTGGCGACATGATGTGGGACTACGGGGCGCCGGTCTCCGCGCTCACGCTGAACGACAACACGCGGTGGCTGCAGATCTTCCCTGCCTTTCAGCCCGGCCGACCGCCGCGGCTGGTCTGGTCGCCAGCGCTGCTGCCGCCCGTAGTGGAAAACGAGGGCCGCACAGGGGCGCCTGGAAGCGCGACGAGGGTGCACTTGAACATTGATCCAGCCACCGGCGCCCTTCGCCTCACGGGCACCATCGCCCTGGACAGTCCCGGCGTGCTGGAGGCGCTGGCGGTGCGCCGTCCGGCGTTCTATGCGGCGCAACTGCTGCGCCATGCGCTCGAGGAGCAGGGCGTCGCAGTCGAGGGCAAGGCGGTGGCCTGTCACAGCAATTGCACCGAGGGCCAGCCGTACCAGCTCAGCGACTGGGAATCGCCGCCGCTTTCCGAGATAGAGCAAGCCACGGCCAAGGTGAGCCAGAACCTTGAAGCCGAGCTCATGCTGCGCGTTGTCGGCAAACTGCTAGGCAACAGCCTTGCCGCCGATGGCGGAAGCCCCGACCCGGAAACACGCGCCGGCGAAGCCGTCGTGGACGGCTTTCTGTTCCAGGCGGGCCTGAATGCCACCGACACCGTTCTGGTGGATGGCTCCGGGCTGTCGCGCACCGACCTGGTCACCCCCGCCGGCATCGTGCGCCTGCTGCGCTACATGTCGCAGAGTAAGCAGGCCCAAGCCTGGATGGCGCTGCTGCCCGTCGCCGGCGTGGACGGCACGCTCGAGCACCGCTTCCTGCACGAGGCCGCCACCGGGCGCATGCAGGCCAAGACCGGCTCGCTCAGCCACGTCAACTCGCTGAGCGGATATGTGCAGGCGCGCGAGGGCGACGAGTTGGTGTTTTCAATCCTCAGCAACAACGTCAATCGGCCCAGTTTCCAAGTGCGCCGCCAACTGGACGCAATTGCTGAAGTGCTGGCTGCGTGGTAAACGCGAAGCATCTAACTCTTCATGAAGCGGCGGCACGCGGGCGCCTGGGTCGCATTCGGGGCGGCCGCCATGGTGGGGGTGGTGCTGCCTCTGCTGGACTGCTGGCGCTTGGCCGGTGAAGTCTCGCATCCGCCTCACGACAAGACGTTTGATCTGACCGTGCTGGGCGTGCAACCCGGCGCGGTAACGCTCCTTGCGACGCCGCAGACGCGCCAGCGGGGTACCTACGGACTGCAGTGGCAACGCGCCGAGGGTGGGCCCGTCGGCTCGGGTGTGTTGGGCGAGGTGCTCGCTTCCGACGCCGGCACCGTGACCCGGCGCTGCGCAGCGCAGAGGATGCCCAGTCCGGGCGATCGGGCGCGCTGGTTGGTCGAGGTTTGGGACACGAACCCAAAGGCGGCTTTGGGTCTCGACTACAGCGAAGTTCACTATCCGGGTCCCCTGGGTCTTATGCCGGCCTGGTTGGTTCCCGCCTCGCGCCCGACCTGGGTCATTCAGGTCCACGGCCGCGGCGGAGGCCGTTCCGAAGGGCTGCGCGCCATGCCGACGCTGCACGCGCTCGGTTACCCGATCCTCGACATCGGCTATCGCAATGGCGAAGATGCTCCGCCCAGCCCCGATGGATGCGGCCATTTTGGCGACACCGAATGGCTGGACCTGGAAGCGGCCGTGACCTACGCCCTGCACGAGGGCGCCTCGAGCGTGATCTTGTTCGGCATCTCCCAGGGCGGTGGTATCGTCGAGACCTTTCTGCATCGCAGCCATCACGCCGCCTCCGTCAAGGCCGTCATCTTGGACGCCCCGGCGCTGGACTGGTCCGCCATTTTTAATTTCCTGGCGCACGAGGCCGGCTATCCCCGGCTACTGGCGCAAGGGGTACTGAGGATGCTGTGCCTGCGCAGCGGCACCCACCTCCGCCGCATGAATGCCCTGACCGCCACGCGCCGCACCGGCGGTCCTGCGCAGCCCGTGCTATTGCTGCATGGCACCGCGGATACCACCGTCCCCTTTGCCGTCAGCGCCCGCTTCGCGAGCGAATGGCCGCGGCGGGTGTCGCTGGTCGCGGTCGAGGGCGCCGGGCACGACGAGACCTGGAACGTGGACCCGCAACGCTACGAGCGCGCCTTGTCCAGCTTTCTCGCCCGCTACGCAACTTCGACAGTCTCGCAAGATTCTGTCACACAAAAATGATTGGCCGTCCGGCCGACCTTTCCCCGGCATCCTGCGTCCAACCTATACGTAGACACAATTGGCCGGGGTTCCACTCGGCTCCGGCCCGGGCAGCCCGCCGGGCCTCGAGGGTGCGCACAGCCGCTGTCACTCGGTACGTGTGCCAAACCATAATGACTACCGCTGCATTGGCCCACGGCTTCGGCACGGACACACTTCTGGCGTTTGCGGGCGCGCAAAAACCAATACGCGGGGGGCGCGCCGTTGGCGCTGCGGGCCAAGCCGGCGCGAGAAGGCCGCGCAACTCGGGACGGCGGCCCGCCCCCGGCCCTCGAAGCGGCGCGGTCCCCGCGTGGCGCAGCCGCGGCGAGCACAAGCGGGAAGCGCGGCGGCGAAGGCGCCAGTGGCACCTTACGCGCGCAGGGGCCCGCGCCCGTCACTGCCGCCCTGCGCAGCCCGCCCGGCCTTGCCGCCTACGCGCGGGGGGGCGCGGGTTGCCCCAATCAATGCCGGAATCCACTTCCCCTCCCGTGTCTCAACCCGACCCCAGTGGAATCAATCAGTTGGGGTCATCTATTGCCCTAAAAAGCAGTTTCCTCGCAGCGAGCGCGAGCGGGGCCGGCGCGCTGCAAACGGTTGCCCCGATCAAACAGCCAGGGACGATCGCCGAGCCAGACGCGGGGGTCGCGCCGAAGGCACTGCGGGCCAAGCCGGCGCGAGGAGGCCGCGAAATTCGGGACGGCGGCCTGGCCCCACCGTGGTGCAGCTGCGCCGGGGCCCGCGCCCTTCAATGGTGCGGATGCTGCAGCACCGCGTCCGCCAAGACCGCCCATGGCAGACGCATGGCTCGAGTCACGGGTCAGAGTGTACGCGGCGAATCACTACAGGACAAATCGTGGAGTATGATCGGCATTACGCTGCCATGCTCCCCGGCACGAAACTCGGGCCTTATGAGATCGTCGCGCCGCTGGGCGCGGGCGGCATGGGCGAGGTCTACCGCGCGCACGACAGCCGCCTGAATCGCGACGTGGCCATCAAGATTCTGCCTGCCGGCGTGGCCGGCGTGGCCGAGCGGAGGCGGCGGTTCGAGACCGAAGCGCGCTCGGCCGGACAGCTCAGCCATCCCAACATCCTCGCGGTGCATGATTTTGGCGTCAGCGACGGCGTGCCGTATCTGGTGGCCGAGTTGCTCGAGGGGGAGACGCTGCGCTCGCGCCTGACGCCGGCCGTCGCCTTGCCGCCACGCCGCGCGGTCGAGATTGCCGTTCAGGTGGCGCGCGGCCTGGCCGCGGCGCACGCCAGGGGGATCATACATCGCGATCTCAAACCGGAAAACATTTTTCTCACGCGCGAGGGCCAGGTCAAAATTCTGGACTTCGGCCTGGCCAGGATCGCGGCCGCGGTCAGCGACGAGGCGGTTACCGTGGCCGCGCCGGAAGGGACCAGCGCCGGGCAGGTGCTGGGCACCGCCGGCTACATGTCGCCGGAGCAGGTGCGTGGCCTGGCCGCCGACGCACGTTCGGACTTGTTCGCCTCCGGCGCCGTACTGTATGAAATGCTGGCCGGGCGCCGCGCGTTTCAGCGCGACACCGCCGCGGAGACCATGACGGCAGTGCTGAAGGAGGAACCGGCGGCGCTGACGCCCGCCGGCGGCGGACTCGACCCCGCTTTGCAGCGCGTCGTGGACCATTGCCTGGAGAAGGACCCGGCGGCGCGCTTCCAATCCGCGCGCGACCTGGAGTTCGCCTTGGCTGCGCTCACCGGCGGTTCCTCGACCCGCGCGCAAGCTGGCCGCAACTGGCCCGCGCCGCCCGGCCGCGGCCGTCTGCTTCCGGCCCTGACCGGGCTGGCGGGCCTGATCGCCGGCGCCGTGGCTGTCTATTTCCTGGCGCGTCCGGCGCCACGGCGGCGCTGGCACTTCACGGCCGTCACCAGCTACGCCGGTGTACAGGCACAGCCCGTGTTCTCGCCCGATGGCCGCTCGGTGGCGTTCACCTCCAACCAGGACGGGCACTACAACATCTACGTCGCGCTGATCGGTGGCGGCTCGCCGGCCGAGATCACGCGTGGGCCGAATGCGAAGGTGCATCCGGCCTGTCACCTGACGGCGCCACGCTTGCCTACGCGCGTCTGAACGGGAGCATGCATTGGGACGTCTGGGAAATTCTGGCGCTGGGCGGCACACCGCGGCGCGTCGTGCCTGATGCCGCCGACCCCGGTTTCACGCGCAGCGGCGACCTGGTGTATGAGCACGCCGGCGCGGTGTGGGAGGCCAGCGCCGCGGGAGAAAATCCGCGTCAGATTGTCGCCCTTCCGTCCGGCGACTCCTTCGAACTGGATCCCCGCGTGTCTCCCGACGGACGTTTCGTCGCCTTTTCGCTCGAGACCGACATTGGAGGCCCCTATCGCGACCTGGCGGTGGCCGACCTGGCGACCGGCCATCTCCGGCGGCTGACCACAACCGGGCTGGCCACCTCGCCCGCTTGGGAGCCCGATGGCCGCTCGCTCTATTTCGGCTATAACGGCGCTGGGGCGGTCAACATTTGGCGGGTGGACGTCAGTGGTTCCGGTCTGCGGCAGGTTACCTCGGGCGAAGGTGATGTCGCCGCTCTGGATGTCTCCGCCGACGGAAAGCGCATCATCTTCGACACGGTTCACTCGGGGCTGGGCTTCGGGGAGGTCAACCTGCAAGCCCCGCTGAACCAGCAGTCCGTGCGGGTGCTGCATGTGGACCCGGCGCGCTGGCTCTGGGGCCCGGAATATTCGCCCGATGGCAAGCGCCTGGCGTACTTCACGGCTCTGAAGGGCGTGATCAGCGAGGGCATCGGCGTCGCCAACGCGGACGGGTCCGGCGCGGTACCGCTGGTCGAGGACGGGCGGGAAGATATCTTCCCGCAGTGGAGCGCCGATGGCCAGAGCCTGGTCTTCGAGTCCATCCATCCGCGCGAGATACGCGAAGTGCCGGTGGCGGGCGGATCGCCGCGCACCCTGTATCGGCCGCCCGCGCAGTCCGGTTATTACACCTCGGTCGGGCGCGATGGGCGGATACTTTTTATGGAACCAGCGGCCGGCGGCGCCAGGCTCGAAGCCCTGAATCCGCGCACCGGGAACACACAGGACCTGGCCACGCTCGCGACCGGGTTTGGGGCGGAGCTGTGCTGGTCGCCGGATCAGCGGCAGGTAGCTGACGAGACGCCGGCGGGGATTGCGTTGACCGATTTCCACGGGCCGGCGCGGCAAATCTTGGCCGGCCGCGCCGGCC
>JBOGKL010000313.1:0-3014 GCA_050745525.1 Terriglobales bacterium
GCGCGCGATCGGTGCGCCAGTCCTTGGCCAGCTCGACCGCCGATCGGCTCAAGTTGCCGTGAAACTGTTCAAGCTTGGTTTCAAAGCGGCTGAAGAGGGAAAAGGCATCGGCCGTGGAACCGGCAAAACCGGCCAGCACCTGGCCATTGTAGAGGCGGCGAATCTTGCGCGCGTGATGCTTCATCACCCCCTCGCCCATGGTCACCTGCCCATCCCCGGCCAGTACCACGCTGCCGCGCGCGCGCACGCTCAAGACCGTGGTGGAACGGATGCGGCGGCGGGTGGGACGCGAAGCAGCCATGGTGGAGGAAGGCGGGCGAGTTCAAGTATACGCCCGCAACTTCTGCCCGGCCGGGAACGTATTAGCAGATGCCGGGTTCTAATACGATAGAGGAGGGCGCGATGACCATGGAGCACGAAGAACTGGAAAGCCTGCGAGGCCATCTCCTGGCGCTCGGGCCGGACTACTGCGGCGCCAGCGAGGTCATTCGAGCGTTCTTATCGTTGCACGGCTACGGGATCTCGCCCACGGCGGCGCAGGAAGCGGCGGTCGAGTTTGGGCGGCGCGGATGCTCGCTGGATTCAATCCGCCAGGCGCTGAGCGCGGCGGTCACGGCGAATTGAAGGCGGCTTGGGGCTCGAGCCCCAAGCCGTGCTGTGTGGCAGCTATTCGGCGCCTTCGCGGCGCGCCTTCTTGCGGTTACGCTTCCGCGCCAGCGCCTGCTTCAGGCGCATTTTTTCGCCAGGCTTCAAGTAGTAGCTGTGGCGCTTGACTTCCTTGATGATGTCTTCCTGCTGCACCTTGCGCTTAAAGCGGCGCAGGGCGTTTTCCAGCGACTCGCCTTCTTGTAAACGGACTTCGGCCAAATCAATCACCCCCCGTATCAGTGTAGCCTGATTGCCAGCGCCGGAAGGCCTCGCTGCGCGAAAGGCCGTGCCGGCGCGCCCATTCTTTCAGTTCCTTGCGGCCAGGCAGCGGCGCGGCCGGGGCGACAGCCGCCGCCGGGGACGGAGGCGGCCCAGCCACCAGCGTAAACTCGCCGCGCGGCGCGTGCTGCGCAAAATGGGCGCGGGCGGAAGCCACGCTGCCGCGCAGCAGCTCCTCGTGCACCTTGGTCAGTTCGCGCGCTACGGTGAGGGGCCGCCCGGCACCCCAGATTTCTTCCATATCGGCGAGCGCGGCCAACAGGCGGTGCGGCGTCTCGAATAAAACCACTACGCCTTCCCAGGCGCCGAGCGCGGCCAGGCGTCGGCGCCGCGCGGTGCTGCGCGCCGGCAAAAAGCCCACGAAGGCCACGGGGGTATCGGCATCAGCGGCCAGACCCGAGGCCATCAGCGCCGCCGTGGGCGCGGAGGCTCCCGGCAGCGGCACCACGCGCACGCCGGCCGCCGCCGCCTCCGCCACCAGGCGGGCGCCGGGATCGGAGATCAGCGGTGCGCCGGCATCGCTGAGCAGCGCCACGCTCTCCCCCGCCGTCAAGCGCGCCAGAATCGCGGCGGCGCGCTCGGCCTCGCGCTCGCGGTAATAGCTGACGAGCGGTTTGTGAATGCCGTAGTGGTCGAGCAGGATGCGGCTATGGCGCGTGTCCTCGCAGGCGATGCAGTCCACCGCGCGCAGCACCTCGACGGCGCGGTAGGTGATGTCGCCGAGGTGGCCGATCGGGGTGGCGACGACGTAGAGGGTGCCCATCAACCCTCGCTTGCCGTTTTGGCCTCGTCCATGGCCTGATTGGCGAGGCGGTCGGCCTCGCGGTTTCGCTCGCGGTAGACGTGAGCGATGGAAAACTCCGGGAGCTGCTGCGCCAGCGCCCGTGCTTCCTCGAACAGCGGCCGCAGATTCTGGCTTTTCACGGCGTAGCGGCCCTGCATCTGACGCACCAGGAGCAGCGAGTCGGAGAGCACGCGCACGCGCCGCGCCTGCCGCGCCAGGGCGTAGCGCAGGCCCGCCAGCAGACCGCAATACTCGGCGTAGTTGTTGGTCTGGACACCGACGAAGGCGTGCAGGCGCTCGCAGAGGGCGCCGGCGCCGTCGCGGATGACCACCCCATAGCCGGCGGGGCCAGGGTTGCCGCGCGATCCGCCGTCAATCTGCACGACCAAGTCGGGGGACGTTACCGTCTCCATGGAGGGCGGCCGCTTACTTGTGAATGACTTCGGCTTCCAGATACAGGATGCGGCCGCAGCTCTCGCAAATGAATAGGCGGTCGGGCTGCTGCGCCATATCCTGCAGGAATTGCGGGCGCAGGCGGACGCGGCAGCCGCTGCAGGCCTCGCGGTCCACCACGGCCAGCGCCTGTTTGCGCATGCGCAGCACGCGGTCGAAACGCTGCAGCCAATGGTCCTCGGCCTGGGCGCGCAGGGTTTTGAGTTCGGCAGCCAGGTGTTCGTGCTCGCGGCGGTCGGCCGAGCTTTGCGACTCGGCGGCGGCGCGCTCGCGCGCCACCTCCTGCTCCTGGGCGGCGAGTTCGGCCTCGGCGGCGCTGGTGGCTTGGGCCAGAGCCTCGGCCCGCTCCATGATCTCCAGTTGGCGCTCCTCGTGCTTGGAGATCTGGCCCTCGGCAAAGGCAATCTCCTCGAGCAGGGCCTTGTACTCCTGGTTGGTTTTGACGTCGCTGGAATGCCCGCGGATCTTGGTGATTTTCGCGCGCAGGTCTTCGATTTCCCGCTCCACCTGGCGCCGCTCACTCAGTCCGCCCGCTTGCGCCGCCTGCGCCCGCTCGTGCGCTTGCCGCGCGCCGCTCAACTTGGTTTCGATGGCGGCCACCCGCCTTGGCAGTTCCGCGATTTCCTGGTCCAGTTCGCGCAGGCGTTGTTCCCGCTTTTGCACTTCCAGCAGGATCTCAAGATTTTTCTGCATTGGACCTTTTTAGAATACCACCCCCTTCGTCCCCGGTGCACTGCTAGTATGGAATCTCTAAAGCTATGGAATCGCTGCGTGACATTTTGCCCGCGCTGGGGCCGCAGGCTGCACTGCCCGAGGATGCGGCGGCGGCGCTGGCGTGGGAGCTGGCCGC
>JBOGKL010000314.1:0-3845 GCA_050745525.1 Terriglobales bacterium
CCGCGATCTGTTCGCCGTCGGGCGGCTGCGGCCGGGGGTGACGGTGGCCGAGGCCAGCGCGCAGATGAACATGATCCAGCAGCGCATCGTGCGCGAGTACCCCAAGGACGAGCTGCCCACCTTCGGCGGCCTGGCCGCGCCCCTGGGCATGATTCCGCTTCCGTTTCGCGGCTTCGCGACGCTGGGCGTGATGGTGATGGAGGTTGTCGTGGGTCTGGTGCTGCTCATCGCCTGTGTGAACGCGGCGCTGGTGCTGCTGGCGCAGGCGCTGGGGCGGCAGCGGGAGTGGGCGTTGCGCGCCGCGCTCGGCGCCGGGCGCGGGCGCCTGGTGCGCCAGGGGCTGGTGCACAGCGTCCTGCTCGCGATCGTAGCTGGAGGGGCGGGCCTGGGCATTGCGCGTCTGCTCCATCCTTTATTGCTGCGCCTGGCGCCGGCGGGATTCCCTCTGGCGCCGCCCCAGGGCCTGCAGTGGCCCGTCGTCGCCTTTACCTTCGGTCTCGCGCTCCTTGTCGGGATTCTCTTCGGCCTGGCCCCGGCGCTGCAAGGCGCGCGCGTGCGCATTCTGGATTTCATCAAGAACGGCACGCCCGGCGCCGGCGCCTCGCGCTCGCGCACCCGCAGCGGTTTCATCATCGCCCAGATGGCGCTGTGCGTGGTGATTCTGGTGGGCGCGGCGCTGTGCCTGCGCAGCCTGCTGCGGGCGCGCGCCATCAACCCCGGCTTCGACACCGCGCACCTGATTGTGGCCCAAGTGAACCCGCAGTCGGCGGGCTATTCCGGCGCCGGCGCGCACGCGTTTCTGCTCCGCGTCCGCCGCGCCGTGGATGCCATCCCCGGCGTGGCCGCGGCCGGCTACACCTCGATGCAGCCGCTCCAGAACGGCGAGTCTGACACCCAGGTCTTGCCGCCCGGCGTCGCGCCCGGGCCCAACAACTCCGGCTACCGAGTGGAGTTCACCATGGTCTCCCCTGATATCTTGCATGCCATGGGCATCCCGCTGCTTGCCGGGCGCGGCTTCACCGAAGCCGACGTCGGCTCCGGCCGAAACTTGGTGGTCATCAACGAGTATCTGGCGCACCACTTCTGGCCCAACGGCAGCGCCCTGGGCCAGACGCTGCGTGAGACCGGTCCGGGCAACAACGCAAGCATGACCATCGTGGGGGTTACGCCCACGGGCAAATACAGCAGCCTGAGCGAATCGCCGCGCCCCTACATGTACCGCCTCGACAGCATGGGTTTCCCCGCCACGCTCATGATCCACGTGGCCGGGAACCCGGAATCCTTCCTGCCACTGGTGCGGCGCACGCTACAGCAGCTTGACCCCACGCTGCTGACCAATGGCATCGAGACCGGCGCCGGCTACATGCAGGCACCTCTGTTCACCGCCCACTTCACCGGCATTCTGCTCAGCGGCTTCGGCCTGCTGGCGCTGCTGTTGGCCATCGTCGGACTGTACGGCGTAATGGCGGCGGTGGTGGCGCAGCGCACGCGCGAGTACGGCATCCGCATGGCGCTGGGCGCCGACGCCGGCTCGCTGCTGCGGCTGGTCCTGGGCCAGGGCCTGCGCCTGGCGCTCTGGGGCGTGGTGGCGGGCGTGATTCTGGCGGCGCTGCTGACGCGCTCGATGTCGGCGCTGCTCTATGGCATGAGCCCGGCCGATCCGGTCAGCTACATCGCCGCAGTCGTGCTGGTGGTGGCGGTGGCCGTGCTGGCCAGCCTGGTGCCCGCCTTGCGCGCCACGCGCGTGGATCCGCTGCGCGCCCTGCGCTGGGAGTAGCGGGGCGGCTTTACACTGGAGCCAATGCCGGCCCCAGTGCCCAATCCCTACACCCGGCGATCCGAGCGCCTGTTGCGTCTGCGCCGCGCCGTGGCCGTGGCGCTGGTTGTAGGCGCGGCGGCGGTTGTGGCCGTCTACCTGGTGCAGCGCCGCCATCGCCGCCCGGTGGAGGCGCCGGTGCTGGGTCTTGAGGTGCAGCAAAGCGCGGCGGGCGTGGATATCTCCAAAACCGTGGGCGGGCGCCCGGTGTTCCGCGTCTACGCCTCGCGCGCGGTGAAGCTCCGCACCGGCGGCGTGGTCGAGCTGCGCAAGGTCCGCATCCTCGTCTACGACCACGATGGCAAGCACGCCGATGTCATCAACGGCGATGCCTTCCGCTACGACGAAACCACCGGCGAGCTCGAGGCCCGCGGCGCCGTGGATATCGAGCTCGCCAGCCAGGTCCACATCCTCGCCCAGGGTCTCACCTACAACGTCAAGCAAGGCACCGGCGCCGTCGCCCAGGGAGCGCAATTCACCCTCGGCACCGCGCGCGGCAGCGCGGGCACGGTGGCCCTGAACAGCCGCACCGGCGTGGCCGATTTTTCTGGCGGCATCCATGTGGATTGGGCGCGCCCGCGCCAGCCCGAACTGCACCTCGCCAGCAGCCAGGCCGAGCTCGAACGGCTCACTTCCGCGCGGAACCCCGCGCCGGAAAATGGCTGGGTGCGGGTGCGCCTGGAGGGCAAGGCCCAAGTCCAGCAGGGCGCCCGCACGCTCTCCGCCCAAACCCTCACCGCTTACGTGGATACCCACTACGCCTTGCGCCATCTGGACGCTTCCGGCGACGTGCGTGCGCGCGAGGGCTCTGGCGCCAATGCCATGCGCCTGACCGCGGCGTCGGCCCATGCGTACTTCTCCGGCGCCGCGCAGAAGCTCGTGAGCTTGGATCTGGGCGGCGGCGTGAGCGCCGAGCAGCGCGCCGCGGGGAACGGCGGCATCCGCTCGCTGCGGGCCGATCAGCTCGCGCTGTCGTTCTCTCCGCCCAACGTGCTGCAGACGATGCAGGCGCGCGGCCACGCCCAACTCATTGAGAGTGGTGTTACGGCCGAACAGGTTTCGGCGCCGCAGTTGGACTTTGCCTTCAGCGGCGCGCGCCCAGCGCCGCAATTAAGCTCCATGTCGAGCCGTGGACGCACCGAAATTGTCCGCGGCCCCTTGCGCCTCGCCGCCGACCAGGCCACGGTCACCCTGGCCGCGAATCAGCAGCCGCGCCTCGCCCTGGCCAGCGGCAATGTGGTGGCGCACCAAACCGTCCCGGGCGGCGAGCGCGTGAGCCAGTGCCAGTGGCTCCAGGTGCGCTTCGCCCCCGGCGTGGGGCCTGCCGCGCAGGCCGAGCAGATCACCGAGCGCGGCGATGTCCGCCTGCGCCAGGCCGATCGCCGCCTTGCTGCCGACCAGGCCGTCTACACCGTCGCCAACGCCACCGCGCTGCTGACCGGCCACGTTCACGGGTCGAGCGCCCAGGGCAACTTCGCGGCCGGTACGCTCCGTTGGCGCACCGCGCCCGACGGCCGCTCGACCATGCTTGCCACCGCCGCCCCGCAGGGCCGCGTCTCGGTGAGCCTGGAAACCCGCACGTCCCAAGCCGCTGCCGCGCAAGCTGGCTCGCCTCTGCTCACGCCGGGGCAGCCAGTTGTGGTCACGGCTGACGCGGTTCACTGGAACCAGCCTCCAGCCGATGAGCAGGAATCTGCGGGCGCCTCGAGCAGAGCGGGGGCCTTCCGGCCGCGAATCCAACCGCGCCCTGACGCCGAAGACGCTGGGGGAGGCCGACCAGCGGGAGGCCGTCGGGGCGAAGCCCCGGCGAAAGGCGGCGCGAGCCGCCCGCAAGCGGCCGCCTTCCGCGGCACGGTCGTCTTCACCGGCTTGGTGCGCATGCTCGACGGCCCCGACCTGCTGCGCGCCGACCACGTCACGGTAAGCTCGGGCGCGGCGGGCCCGAGCTTGGCCGCCTCCGGACACGTCTCCACCGCCATGGTCAGCTCTGGCAGCAGCGTATTAACGCCCGCTTCGGCCGGGCTGGGGT
>JBOGKL010000315.1:0-9868 GCA_050745525.1 Terriglobales bacterium
GCCGCGCCACCCGCTTATGCTCGCGCCGGGGCGCCCTGCCGGCAACGTATAATCAGAACAGATGAAGCGAAGCATTGATAGGCGCGGGAGCCCGCGCGGCTTCGCCGCGCGACCCGCTTATGCTCGCGCCGGCTCCGCGGCCCGTGGGCCCAAACCGGCGCTGCGCCGCTTCGCGGGCCTGGGCGCACTGCTGCTGCTGGCCGCCACCGTGTGTCTGGCCCAGCAAACCCCGGCGAAGCCGCTGCTGAAAACGCAAACCCCCACCATTGTCGCCAACGTCAATTCGGTCCCGCTGGTGTTTATTGCTCTCGACAAACATCAGCACTTCGTTCCCAACCTGACCGAAAAAGACATCCAGGTCTATGACAACGGCCAACTGCAAAAGGTTCAGCGCTTCGCCTCGGAAGGCAATCTGCCGCTACGCATCGCCCTGTTGGTGGATATCAGCAATAGCGTGTCCACGCGCTTTCAGTTCGAGCAGCACGCCGCCATAGACTTCCTGCAGGCCGTGCTGGTCGAAGGGCGTGACAAAGCCATGGTGGCGGGCTTTGATACCTCACTGCACGTCGTGCAACCGTTCACCGACAATTACGCCAAGCTCGCCGAGGCCATTGACGTGCTGCGGCCTTCCGGAGGCACGGCGCTTTACGACGCGCTGTTTTACACCGCCCACAACGACTTCGGGCCGGGATCGGGCAACACCGGGACCGGACGCAACGTCATCGTTATCATCAGCGACGGCGCTGATGATCAAAGCCGCTATAGCGAAAGCGAAGCCACCGCCATGGCCCAGGACGTGGGCGCGGTGATTTACACCATCGGCACCGAACCCACCGGCGCGGACCCGCAATCCGACGGTGTGTTGAGGAGCTTTGCCGCCCAGACCGGCGGACGCTCCTACTTCCCCATCTCGGCCAGCGACCTGGGCGGAGCCTTCGCCTCCATCATCAACGATCTGCGCCATCAGTACGTGGTGGCCTACAGCCCCAACAACCTGATTCCGAACGGCCAGTTCCACCGGGTCGAGATCAAGGTGCTGCGCAAAGGGATCTCCGTGCGCACGCGCAAGGGCTACTACGCGCGCACCACCGCGGGCGCGTACTAGGTGGACGGGGCGACCAGCCCGCTCCCACGCTCGGAAGTCGTCATTGTCGGGCGGCCCAACGTGGGCAAGTCCACGCTGTTCAATCGCCTGACGCGCACACGGCGCGCCATCGTGGGCGACGAACCCGGCATCACCCGCGATCGCATCGGCGGCCGCTGCCATTGGCGCGGACGCGAGTTCGGTCTGACCGACACGGGAGGGCTGATTCCCGGCGATCAAGCCGAGATCCCGGCGGCGATCTTCTCCCAGGCCGAGGTGGCCCTGGCGGCGGCCGAGGTGATCATCTTCGTCGTGGATGGCCGCAGCGAGTTGGCCGCGCCTGACCTCGAGCTGGCGCGCCGGCTGCCGCGGTTGGGCAAGCCCGTGCTCCTCGCCGTGAACAAGCTCGAGGGCGCCTCCGCCGAGCAGGAAGTGGGGCCGTTCTACCGCCTCGGCTTGCCCGACCTATTTCCTGTGAGTGCCGAACACGGCGAGGGCGTGGGCGCGCTGCTCGATCGCATTGTGTCGCTGCTGGCGCCGCTGCCGGAGGCCCCGGCAGCCGAAACAACCGCCGATGCCGACGTCCGCGAGACCCGCATCGCCATTGTGGGCCGTCCCAACGTGGGCAAATCCACGCTGCTCAACCGCTTGACCGGCGAGGAGCGCTCGATCGTCAGCGCCGTGGCGGGTACCACCCGCGACGCCGTGGATGCGCTTGTGCAACACGGTACAGCGCGCTACCGCTTCATTGACACCGCCGGCATCCGGCGCAAGGGCGCAACCCACGCCATGGCGGAAAAGATGAGCGTGGTGATGGCGCGCAAGCATCTGGAAAAGGCTGACCTGGCGCTGGTGGTTCTCGACGGAGCCGAGCCCGAAGAGGACGGCGTGGTCGCGCTCGATGCCACCATCGCCGGCTATGCCGTCGAGGCGCACCGTTCCTGCATCGTGGTCGTCAACAAATGGGACCGGGCGCGGGAGCTGGGACGCGATCGTGCCGGGTTCGAGACGCGGGTGCGGGAGCGGCTGAAGTTCGCTGCCTTTGCTCCCGTGGTGTTCCTTTCGGCGCGGGAAGGCACCGGGCTGCCCGCGCTCTACGCCGCCATGGCGCGGGTGGCGCGCGAGCGGCGCAAGCGCATCCCCACCGCCGCCGTCAACCGCTTTCTGGCTACGGTGGATTTTACCCGCGCCCCTGTGCCGTCGGGCCAGCGCGTGCGCATCCTCTACCTGGCGCAGGTGGGCGTGGCCCCGCCCCAGTTCGCCCTATCTCTGGATCGCGCCCGCCGGCTTCACTTTTCCTATCGCCGGTTTCTGGAGAATCAGATCCGGCGCGCCTTCGGGTTCGAGGGCACGCCCATCGTTCTCATTCTCCGCACCCGCCACTAAGGTGCCGCGCGTCAGCGCGGGCAGCGCCTCCCACATGCGCGGGTCTTCCAGGCCCAGCCGCCACACCGAATAGCCGCGCAGGTGGTAGCGCGCCACCAGGCGCAGCTTGGCGCGGAAGCTGCGCGCGTCGGCCACCCAGGTCACCACGCGCCGGTGGCCGTACCCGCGGATACGGTACGCCGCCTGCAGACTCGGGTCCCATTGCAGGCCGGCGTACACCGACACCGGGCCGCTGCGGTGAAAGATCCGGTAAACCGTGCGGTAGAAGCGATGGAGGCGCCCGGCGATGCGGCGGCGCCAGTAAATGCGCTCCCTCCGCTCCATCCAATCAGTCTGGTAGGTCGGCACCCCGAGCGAGAACTTCTCCGCCGGCACCTCGGGCAATATGTGCTCGACTACCTGCACGACCCAGGGCGTGGATGCCAGTGGTCCGGGATCGTTGCCGTCGTTTTCCGGATACGCCATCACGCTCAGGAAATCCGCGCTGCGCGCCAGCGCCGCATAGTCGTACACGCCGGAAAATTCGCGGAAATTGTCCCCGCGCGGATCATCGTTGGTGCGCGCCGCCACCGCCACGCTCAGTTGCAGCCCATGGCGGTGCAGCACGCCGCCCAATTCGGCGATGAAACGGGAAAAGCGCGCGCGCTCGTACGAAGGCAGGTTCTCGAAATCCACCTGCCAGCCGATATACCCCTCCGCCAGCGCGGCGCGCACCAGCGCCCCGGCGGCCCGGTCGCGCGCTTCCGGGCTGCGCAGCAGCCGTTCGCCGGCAGCGCGGGAAAACCCGGCGTTGATCACCAGCGGCATCACCGGCACCCCGTGCGCGCGGGCGATGGCCTCGAGATCGGGAGACACCGATCCCCGCAGCACACCGTAGCGATCGAGAGAAAAACTCTGGGGGGCAAAAATGCCGACCTGATCGGCGTGCTCCAGAAAGCTGGCCGCCGCCTTGTCGCCGGGCATGGCGTAAAACACGCCTTGGCCAGCCTCCGGCGGCGGGGGCGCTTGCGCCGCGGCGGCGCAACACAACAGGAGAGTCAGGCAGCAGACACCGAGACGAAGACGGGCCACGGTGTCTCTACTGTAGCAGGCCAGAGCTGGGCGAGGCCAGACCTTCTTCGCTGCTTTCTTCGTCTTCCCCGGTGATCAGTTCGGCGCGACATTCGCTGCCCGCCAAACGCAGCGTGCCGCCCTCGAAGAAAAACCTCAGGTTCGGCTCCGGCTCCCGTAGAAACTCAAAATAATCCAATTGACCCGGCGGATCGCTCGCAAACGCAACCTCAAACCGCGTCAGCTCGCGAAAGTGCAACGCCAGACCGCTCACCGGGACTGAGTGACCCAAGCGAATCACTGCCACCGGCTCGACCGCCGCCCAGCCCAAGGTCGCGCTCGTCGGCTCAATGCCGTAAGTCAGCCCCACCAGGCGCAGCTTGCGGTGCAGATCCAGCACCAAGCCCTCGACCTCGATCTCTGCCAGCGGGTGATGGCTGCGCGGCGGCTTAAGGTTCTCGAAGCGGATGGCAGCCGTCCTCAGAAGGGTATGTCATCGTCGGTGATTTCAGGATTTGGACCCGGGTAATGCTCCGGTTCATGCGCCGGAGCCGCCTCGGCCGCGGCGGCTTGCGCGGCGCGCCCTCCGCCCTCGCCCCGGCCTCCTATCATTACCATTTCGTTCACGATGACTTCGGTCATGTAGTGGCGCTTATTCTCCTTATCGTCCCAGGAGCGCGTCTGCAACCGGCCCTCGAGGTATACACTCGACCCTTTGGTCAAATACTGATTGGCGGTTTCCGCCAGCTTCGACCAGCAGACGATGTTGTGCCATTCGGTGCGCTCCTGCAGCTCCCCGCTGCCCTTGTCCTTCCAGCGCTCGCTGGTCGCCAGGCTGAACTTCGTCACCGCTTGGCCGGAGGGGGTGTACTTCAACTCGGGGTCTTTTCCTAAACGCCCGAGCAGGATCACTTTGTTCACGCTTCGCGACATATGCCACCTCGGTGATCGTGCCCTTCGCGAGCACGATGTTTCGACAATTGTACGCGGGATGCCAACCCGCAGCGCGGAATACAACACCTTCCTTCCACTGCGCCCCTGCCGCTTTTGGAATTTAGTAAAATGGGAGAAATGGTTTTCCATTTGCGGTAGTGCTATCCTCTCCGGTAATCTCCTTACCGCTACGCGTGCAATACCTACTCCTTCACTTCGGTTACGCATTCCTGGTACTCGGCCTGATCATCGAGGGCGATGCCACGCTGGTGGCTGCCATGATCCTGGCCAGTGCCGGGACCGAGTATTTCAGCATGCAGTGGGTGATCGGCATTGCCCTGGGCGTCACCATCGGAGGCAACGAGCTGATCTATGAGATTGGGGCTCTCGGGCGCATGCGGCGGTTGTTGGCCAACAGCAAACACCGCCAGCGGGTTTCCAAGTGGCTGCACCACTCGCGCTCGGGCTTTTCGGCACTGCTGTTTTCGCGTTTCATGTGGGGATTCCGGCTGATGATCCCATTTGCCGCCGGGATGCTGCACATCAAGAGACGGCGCTTTTCGCTCACCAACTTCATCGGCGCCACCATCTGGGTTACCGTGCTGGCCTATTTCGGCGTGGCCGTCGAGCGCCTCTTTGAGCTGCTGCACAACGATCTCATGCGCTATCAGTCGCACATCGCGGTGGCGCTGTTTTTGGCTGGCATTCTGATCGGGCTGGCCACGATACCGTGGCAACTGGTGCGCCGCGGACAGAAGCGGCGCACGGCGGTGCTCGAGACGCGGCGTAAGCTGGCGCTGCGGCGCCAACCTGCCGTTGCTGCCGTGTTGGAAGCCAAGCTTCCGGTCTCCTCGTCGGCGCCGCCGCTCTGGGCCCAACGCAGCGGAACCGCGCCTCCGCCCCGGCAGTGATTTTGCCCCGAGAGTTAAGCGGGTCGGTCGGCGCAGCCGAGCGAGGCCCCGCGCCAGTAAATTTGACGACCTCTATCCTGTTGATTAAACTCAGCTTAGATGATCAAGATGGATCTGGTGCATGCCGTGGTGGAGCGCACCGGCCTGAGCAAGGCGCAGGCGGAGGCGGCCGTCGAGGCGACGTTTGGACGCATGAAATCTGCCCTGGAACGCGGCGAGCGGATTGAACTGCGCGGTTTTGGCATCTTCACCATCCGGCCGCGCAAGACCGGCGTAGGGCGGAATCCGCGCACGGGCGCGGAGGTGGCGATCGCTCCCGGCAAGAGCATCCGCTTTCGTCCGGGCAAGGAAATGGCCGCCATTGATTGAAGCTTCACCCCGGGCGCATGGCGCATTGATTGGCGCGGGACCCGGCGTGGCTGCGCCACGCGACCCGCTTAACGCGCGGCCGGGCTGGATGCCCCGCGAGCCCCAGCCCGGCCGCGCCTAACGCCCTGCCCATGCGTGCTGCCGACGAAGAAGACCCTGGCTCGACGCGGCCCGCCCCCCCGCGCCCCGCCCCGGCCAATGCACCGCCCCCGCTGCTGTGGGCGCAAGCGTACGCGCAACTGCCTCGCGCCCAGCGCTGGCGTCCGCCCTGGCCCAGTTGGGTCTGGGCGGCACCGCTGTTCGTGCTCACCGTCGTCACCACCATGGTAATCGGCGCGCGCCTGCACTTCGATTTCGTGCGCGGCCTGCCGTCTTACTACAGTAAATACGATCTATACCCGTTCGGATGGATTTGGCATCATCCGGCGGCGCTCGCCGGCGGGCTGGGGTTCAGCGCGGCCTTGATGGGCATTCTGCTGGCGCACGAGCTGGGACATTTTTTGGCCTGCCGCTACTACCGGCTCGATTCCACGCTGCCGCTGTTTCTTCCCGCCCCCACGCTCATCGGCACCTGGGGCGCGTTCATCAAGATCAAGATGCCGTTCCACGATCGCCGCGAGGTGTTCGATATCGGCATCGCCGGACCGCTCGCCGGATTGGCCCTGACGCTCCCGCTGCTGGCCTACGGCATGGCGCGCTCACACGTGCTCACGGCGGCGCAGGTTCCGCTCTGGCAAGACCAGTTCCTGCATTTCGGCTGGCCGCCGCTGGTGGCCTGGTTTGCGGCTTGGCTGCATCCCGGCATACCCGCCGGACGCATCGCCTTGTCCCCGGTGGCACGCGCCGCCTGGGTCGGGTTGTTTGTCACCATGCTGAATCTGATCCCGGGCGCGCAGCTCGATGGCGGGCACGTGCTCTATGCCATCTGGCCGCGCGCGCACGCCGTGATCTCCTGGATGGCGATGCTGGGTTTAGTGGCAGCCGGATGGTTTTTCTGGCCGGGGTGGTACATTTTCGCCGCCTTCATCGCCCTCATGCGGGTGCGGCATCCCGCCGTGCCCGCCCTCGAGCCGCTGGACACGCGGCGGCGCATGCTGGCCCTGCTCTGCCTTGTCGTCTTTGCCGTGACCTTCGTGCCCATGCCCCTGCTCACCTAGCCTGCCTATGGGAGACCCCCACCAAGACGCGGCGCAGTTCGCCCACCGTCCCGGCGCCAAACTGTTTCATCCACCGCTCTTCCACCTGCTGAATCCGCCTGTCGTAGGCCTCGTTCACTTCGGCTCCCTTGCGCGTCAGGCGCACGGTCTCATCGCCCTCCGGAGCGCCGACCACGACGAACCCATGCCGTTGCAGCGCCGACAGGCCCGCCGATCGCCCCAGCTCGCGGAGCTTGCACCCTTCAGCCGGGATGCGGTTCAACACTTCTGTGCTCATGCCGAGCGCCACCGGCGCGTCTTCTTCGTAGCTGATCGCGAACGCAACCAGCACTTGGGAGACCAGCGCCGACAGCGGCAGTGGCGTCCTGGGAGGACCGGGCGCTCGCAGTTCAGGTTTCCAGTCCCGCCCCCCCCACCGGTAATCCTGGCGTCAGCGGCGCCGTAGCCGGCCGGATAATGCGGATGCTCGAGCGGAAGCTGATACACCAGACTTTCCAGCGCTGCCCATAGCTTGTCCACGAGCGGCGCTCCCATACGCTCGCGCCAATCCGCTTCGGCCTCGTGTTGTGCCGACTTCCATAACGCCGCAGCCTCGGCGCCGCGCCGCGTCAGCCGCATGCAATCGTGATGCGGACCCGCCGTGACTCTTACCGCCCATCCCTGTCGCACCGCCGCCGACAGCCTCGATTGCACCGCCCTCTTCGAAAGTCGCACCGTGGCAGGAAGCTGACTGCACTCGACACCGGTGTGATCTACAACGCGCAGGAAGTTCGCCCAGAGGTCGAGTGAGGGCGCCGAGCGTCCGCCCAGCTTCTCGATGTAGCTCCGTTCGAGCGTGCGCAGCACGCCCGCCAGCAGGGCCGGCAGGGTCGCGGATCTAGCCATGAGCCATCATAAAACCGCCGCCCGGCGGTGCTAAAGGTTGAGCGGGTCCACATCGAGCGTGAGGGCGGTAGCGGGAAACTTGCGCTCGCGGGCGAAGGTGCGCAGCTCGCCCACCAGCACGTGCAGGGCGCGGCGGCTCTCGCTCTTCAGCAGAAACTGAAAACGGTAGAGGGTCTTGGCGCGCGCCAGCAGCGCCGGCGCGGGCCCCAGCACGCGCACCTGCGGAAAGGCCTCACGGCGCTCGCGCAGAAACTGCCCCGCCTGGGTCGCGTACCCGAGCACGCGATCATAGTCGCGATGCCGGACTTGGGCGCAGGCGAGCGCGGCAAACGGCGGATAATGCAGCCACCGGCGGAAGTTGGCCTCGCGGTCATAGAACTCGGCGAAGCTCGCCTGGGCCGCCGCCACCACCGCGTAATGATTCGGGTGCAGAACCTGCAGCAGCACCTCGCCCGGCTCGGCGCCGCGGCCGGCGCGGCCCGCCACTTGGGTCAGCAATTGGAAGGTGCGCTCGGCGGCGCGGAAATCCGGCTGCGACAAGCCCAGGTCCGCGTGCAGCACGCCCACCAGCGTGACGCCGGGGATGTAGTGCCCCTTGGCGATCATCTGCGTGCCCACCAGAATGTCCAGCTCCCCGGCGCGGAAGCGGGCCAGGGTCTCGTCGAAGTACCGGCGGCTGCGGGCGGTATCGCGGTCCAGGCGTGCGATGCGGGCCGAGGGAAACAGCGCCGCCAGCTCCTCTTCCACCTTCTCGCTGCCGGTGCCGAGAAAATACAGATGCTCGCTGCCGCACGCCGGACATGTGCGCGGCGGCTCCAGGCTGTACCCGCACACGTGGCACAACAGGCGGCGCTCGCGCTTGTGATAGGTCAGCGCCAGGGCGCAATCGCGGCAGGGCACGCTCGCCCCGCAGGCGCGGCACAGCACCACGGGCGCGAAACCGCGGCGGTTGATGAGCAGCAGCGACTGCTGGCCGCGCCGCAACCGGTCCTCCAGCGCCGTGTGCAACTCGGGAGACAGCATCTCCGCCCGGGCGCGGTCGCGGAACGCCGCCCCCATGTCCACCACGCGAATCGCCGGCAGCGGACGCCCGTGCGCGCGCCCGGCCATCGTCGCCAGGCGATACTTGCCCGACCGCGCGTGGGCGAAGCTCTCGAGCGAGGGCGTCGCCGAGCCCAGCGCGATGCGCGCCCCCGACAGCCGCGCGCGCAGCACCGCCAGGTCGCGGGCGTGATAGCGCGGCGCTTCCTGCTGCTTGAAGCTGGCGTCGTGCTCCTCATCCACCAGCAGCAGCCCCAGCTGCGGCAGCGGCGCGAACACCGCCGAGCGCGTGCCGATGGCCACGCGTGCGGCTCCCGAGCGCAACCGCTGCCACTCCTGCCCGCGCGCTCCCGCCCCCAGCCCCGAGTGCAGCACCGCCACCGCGCCCGGGAACGCCGCGGTGAAATCGGCGGCGAGCGCCGGCGTCAGGCCGATCTCCGGCACCAGCAAGAGCGCCGACTCTCCGCGCGCGAGCGCGGCTTCAATCGCCGCCATGTACACCGCCGTCTTGCCGCTGCCGGTGACTCCGTGCAGCAGCACCGGCGTGCGCAGTTGCGGATCGTTAATGGCCTCCAGCGCCGCTCTCTGGCTGAGGTTGAGTTCGACAATGCGCGGACGCGCCGCCCACGGCGCCGGTGGCGGTGTCGCCGGAGTGCGCCGCCGCCGCGGCGCCTGTCCTTCCGCCGCCGGGACGGGCCGCGCCGAAGCGGGCGGCAGCGCGCAGCGCATCACCTCGCCCAACGGCGCCTGATAGTAGGCCGCGGTCCAGCGCACCAACTCCAGCACCGGCGCCTCGACCACGGGCGTCTCGTCGAGCACGGCTTCGAGCGCGCGGATGCGCTCCCGCGCCAGCCCCTCGGGAAGCTCCTCCCGCCTCCCGACGATTACTCCCGTAAGATGCCGCCGCGCGCCCCAGGGCGCGACCACGCGCAGCCCCACTTCCAGCGCCCCGGCACGCAGGCTCTCCGGCACCGCGTAGGTGAAAGCGCCCTCCAGCGGAACCGGGAGCGCCACATCTACATACGGCGCCGCCTCCCCGACCGGGCTGGGGT
>JBOGKL010000316.1:0-3828 GCA_050745525.1 Terriglobales bacterium
GCCATGGTCAGCGGCAGCGGGCGTGCGCAGTCGCCCGGCGCTTCTCCCCTCGACGAGTTGCGCGAACTGGCGGTGAGCGCCGGCGGCGAAGTGATCGGAAGCCTGCAGCAGCAGCGCCCACGTCCGGACGCCGCTACCCTGATCGGCTCGGGCAAGGTGACCGAGCTGGCTGCGGCGGCGCGCGGCGCCGACCTGGTCATTTTTGACTGCGATCTGACGCCCACGCAGCAGCGCAACCTGGAGCAGGCGATTGACACGCGCGTGCTGGCGCGCACCCAACTGATTCTGGACATCTTCGCGCGCCACGCCCGCACGCGCGAAGGACAGTTGCAGGTCGAGCTGGCGCAACTGGAGTACCGGCTGCCGCGCCTGACCGGCCGCGGCCTCGCCATGTCGCGCCTGGGCGGCGGCATCGGCACGCGCGGACCTGGGGAAACCCAGCTCGAAAGCGACCGCCGGCGCATTCATCACCGCATCCGCACGCTCAAGCTCGCCCTGGAGCGTGTGCGCGCGCAGCGCGGCGAGCAGCGCCGCCAGCGCGAAAGCGTCCCCCTGGCCACGGTGGCGCTGGTCGGCTACACCAACGCCGGCAAGAGCACGCTGTTCAACGCTCTCACCGGCGCCAGCGTGCTCACCTCCGGCCGCATGTTCGCCACCCTCGATCCGACCATCCGCTCGTTGCGGCTGCCCTCCAAGCGCACCGTCCTGCTCTCCGACACGGTCGGTTTTTTGCGCGACCTGCCGCATACGCTCATCAGCGCCTTTCGCGCCACACTGGAAGAAGTCACGCGCGCCAGCTTGCTGCTGGTCATCGCCGACGCCACCGCGCCCGAGCGCGAGGTGCACGAGGCGCAGGTCCAACTAGTGCTCCAGGAGCTTGCGGTCTCCTCCACGCCGCAAATCCGCGTGTTGAACAAGGCCGACCTGTTGCCGGCTGCGCAGCCCGCGAACGCGCGCGGGCCGCTGCTGGTGAGCGCTCGCACGGGGAGCGGCCTGCGTGAGTTGATCGAGGAGATTGACCGACAGCTCCCTCTGGACCTGCTCGAGGAAATCCACCTGAGCATTCCCCAGCCTGCTGGAAAGCTGGTCCACCTGTTACATGAGCGCGGGCAGATATTGGCCGAACACCACGCGGTTGGGGGGGTAACAGTGGTGGCGCTTGTGCCAACATCTCTACTGCCCCGGTTGGAGAAATTCCGCACACCCACCGGCCGCCATGGCCTGCGGCAAACTGTGGAAAACAAGTGGATATCACCCCGCCCGCCGCGGCAATAACGCCGCTTCGCGCCAAGGCTGAGGAGCATGTGGGAAAGCCTCTCCGGCAGCAATAAAGGCTTAGCAATCAGCAGCTTGCCCGCCTCCTGGTTCCGCCTGCTTAGCGTCAGGTCGCGTGCAGGTGCGAACTGCAAGGGGTTGCTCGCTTTTGCACAGTCACCCCCGCCCGTGGACACGCGATTCCACTAGCAAAATCAACCCGGAACCCAAAATTGCCCCACTTTGGTGCGGTCCTCCCAGCCCACCCAAAATGGTCTCCACAGGCATGAGCCGGTTTCGCTTCTGTTTCGCTTAAAGTAGCAGTTGTGTCGAAGGCGCCACCCGTCCCGCCATCTCCCCCGCCGCAGCCGATGCTCTATTGTCCGAACTGCTCGCTGCGCTTACAGGAGCTGGGCTGCAAGCTGCGCTGCCCGCGCTGCGGCTATTTTATGAGCTGCTCGGATTACGTATAGCCGCGGGTCCCGGTAGCGCAAAGGCCGGCCAAAGGGCGACGACGCCGCAGGCCACGATGGTCCACAGCACACCGGAGGCGCCCCACACCGGCGCCAGCAGCCCGAGCAGGGCGACGATGCCGGCGCCAATGGCGTTGGAGAAACCGAGGGCGAAACCGGAGCCGAGCGAGGGCTGCTGCGGGAGCAGATCCTGGCCCATGACGACGGTCAGCGGCAGCGTGGCGAAAACGGCGATACCGAGCAACGCCATAGTGATCCAAAGCCAAGCGCCACCCGACAGCAGAAACGCCGCCAGCAAGGCGCAGGAGGCAAACGAGGCGATGACCACCACCGCCTTGCGGCCCCATCGCTTGGCGAGAAATGGCGCGCCCAGATTGCCGGCAATGCCGACCACGAGCATGGTGGTGATCAGGCCCGCGCCGCCGACCAGACTCCCGCCGCGCGCTCTCCACAGCAGGGGCACGAAGGTGCTTACGCCGACGAGGAGGCACGAACGCAGCGCCGAGTAGGCGATGACGGTGGTAAGCGGCCTGCCGGCGCGGCGCAGTGCCTTCCACACGCCCGCGCGCGCAGGCACGGGCGCAGGCAGAGGCAAGCGCATCCACAGTACGCCGAGCGTGGGAATGGCGGCGAGCGCGAGAACCCAGAGCGCATGCAATCCCCAAGCGGTGACCAGGATTCCGGCCAGCAGCGGCCAGGCGCCGCGGCCGATTTCCCCGCCCACGAGAAACAGCGCGGTCGCGTGTTCGCCGCCGCCGGCGCCGAGGCGGCGCACGGCGGCGAGCGAAGGCGGGTGAAACAGGGTGTTGCAAATGCCGATGAGGACGAGGGCGGCGATGAGAGAGTTTGCGCTCGAGGCCCAGCCGATCCAAGCCGCGCCGGCCGAGGACCCAGCAAGGCCCGCGAGGATCATGAAGCGCGCGCCGTGCCGGTCGGCGAGGAAGCCGGAGAAAGGCTGCAGCGCCTGGAAGGCGATCAGGATGCCCATGATCACCCCGGCTTCGCGCAGCGGCAACACCAGCGCTGCCAGGATCGCCGGCAGCACGCCGGGCAGATAGTTAGCGGCTCCGTCGTTGAGGAAATGCGCCCACGACAGCAACTCCACCGCGCGCCAGCCGCCCGCTGTTGGCGTGTTACCCACGAAAGACAGTATCGCAGTGGAATTGCAGGGCTTCCGGGTCGGGCTGCGCCGCCAGGTCCCGAGGGACGGCGAGAGGACGTCCGCGCAGCACATAGTAGTCGCGGCCGTTGCGGAACTCTTCCCGTATGCGCTCGCTCACCAGGATGATCTTGCGCTCGGGATGCACGGCGAGATAGCCCAAGTCAAACAGCTTGTGCAGGTCGCTGCGCAACAGCAGTCCATTGCTCAGCTCGTGGCCGCCGCCGTCGGAATAGCGCCGGACGTGAGCCGCCTCCAAGACGGGCACCGTGCGCTCACCCGACATGGCGCAGCGGCGCTGATAGGACTCCAGCACGCCAATGCGGAATCCGCCCTGCCCCAACCGCGGCGCGACGACACGAGGGGTTCCGTAGCGCGCCTCCACCAAGGCATTCTGCGCCGGGCCGCGTCCGACGTATACCGTGCGGGCCAGGCGCTCGCAAACTTGCTCGTATAGCCGGCGCCCCGTGCCCACCGTCGCGTCGTAGCTTTTCCAGGGACCGTGAGGTCGCATAAAATCCGCGGGCGCCGGAATTTCGTCACCCGGCGCGAAGAAGAACGGCTCGCTCAACAAGATGCACGTAAACTGCGCGGACAGCTCGCCGCGACGGTACTTGCGGATGCGATCCTCGAGCTCGCGCTCGCTGGTCACGCCATTGCGCTCCCGGAATGCCTGCCAGGCAAGACCGATGGGGAGCACGGTCGCACGATCCAGGAAGCCGCCGCCGGCGATCACATTCCGTGGCGCGTGCAGCCTGAATAAAAGCATCTCGCCCCGCCTCAGGACGTGGAGTTGTTTCGCCGAGGGGGACCAGAAATTCACCTCATCCAGGTGCTCGCGTTTCGACATTGCCGCGAGCTGGTCGAACCAGGATTGGTCGGTGACACCGAGTAAGAGGTTCATGGCGGCAACTGGCGAGAGTATAGCGAACGGGGTCACCG
>JBOGKL010000317.1:0-2168 GCA_050745525.1 Terriglobales bacterium
GACTTGCGGACTGCGCGCGCTGCTGCTGGCCGGGAGCTTGGCGCGCTACGAGGGAAGCTGGCTGCCCCATCCGCGCCGGACCGTGCTTCTGGGCGATGCGGAATGGATCTGCCTTGTGCCGGACGCCTCGGCGCTGCCGCCGGCGGCGATGCTGCGCTTCTGGGAGCGGCTGGCGGCGATACGGCTGCGCGCCCAAGGCATCGAGGCCCAGGTGACGCTCACCGCCGCGCACGAGCGCTACCTGCGCCGGCTGCCGGCGCATATTTTTGGCTACGAGCTGCTGCAGTGCGGCCGCGTGGTCCGCGGCGACGGCGACGTGCTGCGGCAGGCGCCGGCCATGGCCCCCGCCGCGATTCCTCCGGCCGATGCCTGGCGCCTGCTGACGAACCGGCTGGTCGAGCTGCTGCCGCACGTCTTCAACGAGGCTCCGCGCAAGGCGGAGCCGCAAGCGGCATATCCCTGGGTGAAGCTGGTGCTCGACCTGGCGACCTCCTATCTCGTCTTCACCGGCGGCTACGCGCCCACCTACCAGGCGCGGTGCCGCAAGCTGATGGAACGCGGACCCGCGCGCGGCGACGGCATCCTCACGCCGGAGTTTCTCGGCCAGGTGGAGGCGGCGACGGCGTGGAAGCTGGCGCCCAAGCCCGCCGCGGCCGAGATCTTTCTCAGTCCGGATTTTCGCGACGCCGCGCTGGCGCGCGCCGAAGCCCTGTGGAATTGGGAACTGCGCTGGCTGACGCACAGCCCCGCCGGCACGTCGCGTAGGGAACTGTGGCAGCGCTGGCTGGGCCAGCAGCCACTCTCGACTCGGTTGCGCGGCTGGGCCAGCGCCGTGCGCCATGGCGGCGCCGGACCCGGCGCCTGGCCGCGCTGGCTGCAGTTGGCCCAGCGCGCCTCGCCGCGGCATTGCGTCTATGAGGCCGCGATCGCCCTGGCCTTCGCTCCGCGAGAAGCGGCCGCGGTCTGCCGCCACTGCCTGCCGCTGCCGCCGCGCTCCGACCTCAGTGCCAGCGTGCTCGACAACTATTACCGTCTGGTGGCATCCACGCGAGCCTGAAATGGATCTACACCTGCTCTATCTCGCTCTCGACTGCCCCTGGCCGGCCAACAATGGCCTGCGCCAGCGCACGTGGCAATGCCTGCGCGCGCTGCATCAGGAAGGCTGCCGCATCACGCTGGTGGCGCTGCAGGGCGGCGAAGCCCCAACCGAAATCACGGTACAAGATATCTGCGATACCTATTGGATCCTCGAGCACCGCGTCGGGAGCTTGAGCCAGGGCCGGCACTGGGGCGGGCGGGCGATGGCGCTGCTGGCGGGCCAGCCCTACTCGGTGCGCCGGTTCCGCTCCGCCAGCGCGCGCGCGCTCCTGGATCGCCTCTGGAGCGGCGATCGCTGGGACGCGCTGGTGTGTGACACCGTCTATAGCGCGGTAAACGTCCCTGCGCACGTGGAGCCGCTGATCGTCAACCATCACAACATCGAGCACCGAATCTTCGATACTTTCGGCAGCCACGCGCCACGTCCCTGGCTGCGCGCCGCGGCGCAGTGGGAGGGCCGCCTCGTGCAGCAATGGGAGGTTGCGGTGGGGCGCCGCACCGCTTGGAATCTGGTCTGCTCGTCGGCGGATGCCGACCGCCTGCAGGAGCAACAACCCGGCGCCTGCATCCAGGTTGTACCCAATGTCGCGGCTGCGGCCACGTTGGCCGACCCGCCCGAGCCGGAACCCGACCTCGTGGTGTTTCAGGGCGCGCTCGACTGGCTGCCGAACCGCGACGCGGTGGAGTACTTTCTAGCCCGCATCTGGCCGCTGGTGCTGCGCGAATGTCCGCAGGCGCGCCTGCAGGTCGTGGGGCGCCATCCTCCGCCGGCGTTTGTGGCGCGGCAGCGGCGCCATCCGCGGGTCGAGTTCAGCGGCACCGTGGCCGACGTGCGCCCCTGGGTGGCGCGCGCGGCCGTGGCCATCGTCCCGCTGCGCATGGGCAGCGGCACCCGCCTGAAGATTTTGGAGGCGGCGGCGTTGGGCAAAGCCATGGTGGCCACACCGCTGGGCGCGGAGGGACTGGACCTTCGCCCCGGAGTCGAAATTGAGATCGCGCAGCAGCCAGAGGCCTTCGCCGCCGCCCTCTCGCGTCTGCTGCGCGACCCCGCCGCGCGCGCGGCCATGGGT
>JBOGKL010000318.1:0-8704 GCA_050745525.1 Terriglobales bacterium
ACATTGCATATTTCTCTCTCGCCGCCGCCCTCGGCGGCGCGCCAGTGTGGGGCATGGTGGATTGTGCAACCACCGGAGCATCGGCGGTGCGCGATTCGGTGCAGATTTGCATGCAGCACGGTTCAAAATCTTGTGCAGCTTTTCTCCCGCCCCACGATTTTCTTGGACAATAATTTGGGAAAGGGAGATAGGGAATTTCCAAGGACGAGAAGAGTTCGTCGGGCGCCGCGGAGGGAGCCCGGAGGGCGACCGGAGCGGTGCCCGACGAAGGCGGAGGTCGCCATCGTGGTCGCTGGTCCGCGAAGCGGAAGGTGGCCGTGGTCACCGAGCTGCTGCGAGGCGCCGACCTGGAACAGCTGAGCCGCCGGCACGGCGTCACCGCCGCCACCATCAGCGGTTGGCGCGAGGCGTTTCTGGCGGGCGCCGAGGGCGCGCTGCGCAGCCGCGAAGTTGATGTCGAGGATGAGGACAAGCGGCGGCTGAAATCGGTGGTGGCCGAGCAGGCGCTGGAGATGGAGCTGTTGCGCCAGAAGATTCGGCACCTGGAGGGCGGCCTCCCTTTGGCACGGCGGAGGTGGCGGACATGAGCCAGGCAGCATCGCCCACCTCCGGCAAGCAGTACGGGCTCAGCCGTGTTCTGCGCGTTTGGGAATTCCCGCGCTCCAGCTTCTATGCCTCCCGCTGGCGCGCCCGGCGCGTGCTCCCCCTGCGGCGGCGCGGCCCCAAGCCCTGCTGGAGCGACGAGCAACTGCTGGCGGCCATTCATGCCCTCATCGCCGCCTCGCCCTTCCACGGCGAAGGCTACCGCAAGCTTTGGGCGCGGTTGCGGGCGGATCAGATCCGTACCTCTCCGGGGCGCGTCCTGCGCCTGATGCGTGCCAGCCAACTGCTTTCGCCCCACTGCATGCCGCAGGCCCCGCCGCGTCAGCACACCGGCGCCATCACCACTCAGGAACCCAACCTGATGTGGGGCACCGACATGACTCTCACGGTGACCACAGACGAGGGCCAAGTCTCGGTGTTTGCCGCCATCGATCACTTCAACGCCGAGTGCGTCGGCGTCCACGCCTCCAAGCGCGGCGACCGTTTCCAGGCGCTGGAGCCGCTTCGCCAGGGCGTACGCGAGCAGTTCGGCGCCTTCGGCGCCGGCGCCGCCGCCGGACTCAAACTCCGGCATGATTACGGCTCGCAGTACATGAGCGACCATTTCCAGGCCGAGATCGCCTTCCTCGGCATGACCTCCTCGCCGGCGTTCGTGCGTCAGCCCGAAGGCAACGGATGCATCGAACGTTTCTTCCGCACCCTCAAGGAACAGCTTCTCTGGGTGCGGCACTTCCGCAACGTCGAGGAACTTCGCCTGGCTCTGGTCGAGTTCCGTAATCGCTACAACCACGAATGGCTGATCGGCCGCCTCGGCTACCGATCGCCTCTAACTGCACGCAACTGCCCTCAGGCGGCGGCTGCCGCCGCCTGATTTACAATGGCTGAACTGTCCAGAAAATCGGGGCCGGAACACGCTTTGCTGATAGTCGGCGCAGCATCGCGCCGAATGGAAGCTGCGAAGTCTTTCTCCTGCTTCTGCGCCACGCAACGCTCCGATTCTGTCCGCCAGTTGCTTGCGATTGGTGGGGGCCGGAAATCCGCGAGCACGAACCCACGCGCGACAGATGTGATAAACGCCATAGCAGGCTCGGGACGTGGCGCTGCGGATCGAATATTCATCGGCCACGGTCGCTATCAGTTCGAGTGCCATTTCCAAAAACCCGCACGCCAGTTCACGCAACTGGGTGACCTCAGCCTCGTTTTGTAACCCCTCCAGCCCATTGAAAAGCCTGCTGGTGATCTCGCCGCCAGCGCCGGGTGCCTGAGGATTCATGATCGCGCATCTACTTTCGCAGCAAGAGAGCAGCGATACGATGAAACCATCTTCCCTCCACCCTCAACTCGCGCTCTCAGTTCGGGAGCGCACCAGGGTCGGTTGCGGTCACCACGCAAAGCCAGCGGAGGAATGCGTGCTGGCCGACCTTGGAAATGGGAGGGGGGGTCGGATTTTCACGTTCCTATCCGCTATCCCCGGCGGCTTTCCCACGGCGACGATAACCGGGTGTATACTTGCCGCGTGTATCAGCTTCGGCTATCGACTGATTCCCCCCGCCGCCAGGTTTGATTTCGACAATCTCGCCGGACAAGGATTTTCATGTCATTCGCACACCGTGTGTCACTGTTGCTGGCCGCTCCCCTGCTGTTGCCATTCATCGCCGGCGCGCAATCACTGCCGCTGGGCACACCCGTCGCCTTGCCCAGTCTCGGCTACAGCGCGGTATTCCCCACCGGCCTGAACAACATGGGTCAGATCGTCGGTTACGGCGCCGGTTCCAATAACGGAGCCTTCTGGCTCTATTGGGCGAGCGCCACCGCCGATCCCGTCGCTTTGGACTCGGGTGTTTTTCCCCAACCGCTGCCCACCGCGATCAACGATGCCGGGCAAATCAGCGGCGCGAGCGATCCCACCGGGCTGTTGTGGACCAGTCCCGGCGCCGTCCCTACCGGCGTCTCCCAAGGCAATCCCTCTGGAATTAATAATAGCGGTCAGATGATTGGAAGCGACAGCTCCGGGAACCTGGTATTCTGGAGCAGCAGCCATAACGTCCAACTGTATGTGCCGCCGCCCGCCCCCGGTGCCACTTTGCTGCGTGGAAGCATCTACGCCATCGCAGCCATCAACGATGCCGGGCAGTTTGTCGCCTGCTATTCCACCGGGTGTTACTTTTGGAGCGGACTCGGCGCGACCCCGGTGCTGGTTGGCCCCGGCGCCGATAGCGCCGCACTCAACGATTTCGGCAACATGGTGTTCGGCACGACCTATTACACCGGCGTTGCCGGACCTTCAACGACGCTCCCATTTTCACCGACGGCAGACTTCACAGCGATCAACGATTCGGGCGAGATGACGTCGACCAACACCAGTGGCAACGGCGTGATCGTGCGCTATCTCGACCCCGGACCAAATCAATCCGTCCCTGTGGATCCGACGACCAACCTGGCTGCGGTTACCTTGAACGGCTCCGGGGTGACAATTTCCGGTGCTGCGGCGTCGTATGCCTGGACCGAGGGCTCGACCGTGCTGGGCACAACTCCGAGCGTCACCGCCTCATTCAACCTGGGAGTCCACAACCTCGTCTTTACCGTCACCGATCCGAATGGCGTAAGCATGTCCGCGGGCGTTCAGATCACGGTAGGGGTGCCGACCCTTACCAGCCAGGTGGGCCAGTTGCAGAACACCGTCAACACCGACTTCGCCACCCTGTTCACCAACACCGGCGGCCTCGCCAGTTCCAATGCAGCCCTGACCAATCAGTTATCCAACGATTCCGCCGCCATCCAGAGCAGCCTGACCACCATCCTCAACGACACCAGCAGCCTGGTCAGCTTCAACGGGACGCTGGCCGCGCAACTGGCCGGTATTCAAACCGGCCTGGGCACGCTCGCCAACCTGGGAAGTGCACTGGCCGCGGTGCAGGCCGGCCAGACCGCCACCAACAATACCTTGGCGGGTCTGCAGACCACGCTCAACACCGTCAATGGCAATGCCGCCAACCTGGTCGCGCAGCAGTCCGCGAGCTTGAATGTGGCCATCGAAGATGCTTTGAGCGGCCGCCGGGCGAGCGTACCGATCAGCTTCCAGTTGCCCGCAAGCCTGGGAGGTCAATTGGATGCTGTCAAACTACTCGTGCACACCCTGTTGGCCAATGCCGCGATCGCCGGCCTCATTGTGGGCAGGAACGCCGCCAGCCTGCTCGCCCGCGCCGACACCGACTTCAGCGCCGGAAAGTACGCCGACGCTTTCAGCGAATACGAGCAGGCTTACCAACAAATCCGCCCGCATTAGCCGCGGCTGGGGTTTCTCGTTGATGCAATGCCGCAGCCGAGGCGGATTCGATCTGCTGATGCAGGCTGTGGCCGTGGCTGTCCATGGTGGCGATGGCGGAAAATCGGCGACCTCGAATTCCCACATCGCCTCCGGCGTGCCAACGAGACGCCACGCACATGCCGGATGCAGTGGGCATATGTGCCGCTCAACCGTGTCTCGTCCTCTACCGGCGCGTCCAGCACTTCGGATAAGAAGCTGGCGAACTGCCCCGTCGTTATGTGGCGCGCGGTCGTGCCGACCAACGATTTCTGGCGGTAGACGGCACCGCTGGTGAGGGGCGGGATTTCGTGGGGTCTTTCGGGCTGGAGCCAACGCTCAGCCGGATCACACGGAAGCGGTCGGCCAGGATGCGGGTATTCGTGTAGTGTTTGCGCACCAGCGATCGGTAAGCGCCGGCCAGGTCCATGCACACCAACCGCACCTGCTCTTTGCCCTCCAGCCGCCGCAGCCACGGCTCCAGCGCGATCTCGGAGCGTCTCAGCCTCACGTCGTAGATCCTGCGGTTGCGCAGGTCGCAGATCGTGGTCGCATAGCCTTGACGGCGGGTGAAGAAGTGCTCGTCAAAGCCCGTCACCCGCGGGCATCGCGGCGGGTGCCACTCGTGGACCTGGAGCGCCAGCCCGCGGCGAAAGTAACGCTCAACCGTGGCCGCCCCGATGCCCCCCCGCCCCCCCGCCGGCTGCGGTTGAGGCCGTCCAGGTGCTGGCGGTAGATGGCCTGCTGAAAGCTCTGACTCGCCCTCTGGCACGGCAAGACTCCCGGGAGCCGCTGCCGTGACTGGCGCCCGCAGCTCAGGCAGCGCAGCTTCTAGGCTTCCACCTCCAGCCAGCAGTGCCGTAACCCCCAACTCTCGTGCCGCACCACGCGCCGGTCGCGCCCGCGGCTGCGCACCGCCGTCGATCCACAGTGCGCGCAGGCTCTCGGCCCGCTACATTCGCCCTGCTGTACGAGCGTAGGGCGAATAACGGGCCGAGAGCCTGATCCCCTTGCCTCGCCTCTCCATCCCGTTACACTGAAGATCAGGTAGGGCCAACCGAATCTCGGATTCGGTCAAGTTGTTCTCCCAAGACTGTTTTACCAGTCCCGGGTTCCCGGCCTGCCCCCGTTGTTGATCAAGAGCCAGGCGCTCTTGCTCGTAACCCCGGCCACACGCAAGGACGCCTCGGCGCAACTTGGGCGCCTATCCCGGTGCTATGATGCGTGCTGGACAGGCTATGACCCTCGCCGTCTGCCAGAAGTGCCGCAACCAAAGTTCGGCGCCTTTGTTCCGTGCCGGATGTGCGGCTACGCGCCCGAACCGAAAAGGAGCAGGACGAAAGCACCCGTCTCAGTGACCACTTACCCTCGCTGCAACAACTGGTGCAGCTCGCGGGCTTGATGGAATCTGAGTTCGTGGAGCAGTGCAGGAACGGCCCGAAAACAAATTAGCCATCCCCCTTCCCGTCAGGCCGACGCGCTCCGTGCCAGGCTCACGCGTGCCTACGCCGCCGACCTCATCAGAACAATCTCCCTGTTTGCCCCGATTCCCTTACTCCTTGCGCAGCAGATCGAGCGGATCAATGTGCAGAGCGTGCTGCGCGGGTATCATCGCCACCGCCAGGATGACCACCGCGGCGACGGCATAGCTCGGCGAGGCGCGCAAGCTGCGCAGCACCTGGCGCACGTCGT
The DNA here is from genome assembly GCA_050745525.1 of Terriglobales bacterium. Taxonomy (GTDB): domain Bacteria; phylum Acidobacteriota; class Terriglobia; order Terriglobales; family SCQP01; genus SCQP01. The sequence goes on from JBOGKL010000318.1 coordinate 5,600, forward strand.
GGCACCGGTCGTCCCAAGGCATCCAGTGCGTGGATTCGTAATAACGCTCCTCGATCCGCGTGATGTTGCCCGGGGAACGATTGGCCGCCGCTTTTGCCTCTTCCTCGCTGAGTCCCGCCACGGTCCGCTTGCATCTGCCGGTGCCCTTCAATTTCTGACCGGAAATCGCTCGCTCTCCGCTTCATAGCTTCACCTCATCGCCGTCCGGAACCCGCCCAATCGCTCCCGCCATCCGCTTCGAGGTTTTGGTTTGCGCCGCCAATGCCGTGCCTTGCGGTTGTTCGCCGACGTGCCCCCGGCGGCCGCGATCCAGCCGCGCTTCTCCAGGCGCTGCAACGCCGGATACAGAGCCCCGGGCTCGACCAGCAACTCCTCACCCGAGGTCTGTTGAATCGCGCGCGCGATGCCTGCAGCAGATCGAGGCGCTCGTTTCGGGTGATCATCGGTCCACTTGGGTCAGTTTTCAACCTGAAAGTTTTAGCAGGGCTTCGTCGCAGGTTGGGCCGCGGTCGCGCGCTGCCGCGACAGGCAAAACCACGCACGTGCGTCGTGGTCCCGGAAGCGGGCGGACCGCAGCTCGATAATCTCCAGCGCCGGCTCGACGGCGAGAATGACATCGCGTGCCGAGCGGCGCGGCGGGCCCACCTCGCGCGGCGGACCCTCGGTGCTGCCGATCAGGCTCAACCACAAACCATCCGGCGCCAGCGCGGCAGCCACTCGTGTCGCGAACTGCTGCCTTTCGCCGGGTTCATCGAATACATGAAAGCAACCGCGATCGAATACGAACTGGAATGGGCCGCCGGGGGGCGCCGCGGCGAGAAAGTCCAAGGCGACAAAGCGGCAGCGCAGAGCGCGCCCCTCTACCTTGGCACGCGCCCTCTCGACGGCTAGCGGCGAGATATCAACTCCGAGAACATCCAAACCGCGTTCCGCCATCCAAATGGAGTTCGTGCCGGTACCCGCGCCGATCTCAAGCGCCGGGCTCGGCTGGATCCGTCGCGATTGGACGAACTCAACCAGAAGGGGCTCTGGCCGACCCGTGTCCCAGGGCAACTGCCCGGACGCGTAGCTCTCATTCCAGGATGGGTGTGGCATTACCAATCGAGTTTAGCTTTATAATCGCCGCGTGCCTGGCATTCCGTATCCCCGCGCGTGGCGCGCCCTTGGACGCGGCGCGGCGCTCCTGCTCGTCGCCGCCGGTCTCGCCTTCGCGCAGCAGGCCGCGCCTGCCCATCTCGACATCGTCATCACCGGGGCGCACATCTTCGACGGCACCGGCTCGCCCGGGTACGCCGGCGATATCGGTATCCGCGATGGCCGCATTGCCGCCATCGGCAACTTGCGCGCCGTGCCGCGTAGCAGGACCATTCATGCGCACGGGCTGGCCGTCGCCCCCGGTTTCATAGACATGCTCGACCAATCGGGCATGAGCATCCTCCGCGACCCGCGCCTGCCCTCCAAGATTTACCAAGGCATCACCACCGTCGTCACCGGCGAGGGCAGCTCGGTCGCGCCCCGCAAGCCGCAACCAGACGGACGCCCCGCGCGCGGCGGCATCCGCCCCGACTGGACCACCTTCGCCGGATACTTCGCCCGCCTCCAGCGCCAGGGCATCGGCGTCAACCTGGCCAGCTTCATGGGCGCTACCACGGCGCGGGAGCTGGTGCTGGGCGATGGCGACGTGCAACCGACCCCACACCAGTTGCGGCAAATGGAGGCGCTCGTGCGCCAGGCCATGCGGCAGGGCGCCGTGGGTCTTTCCACGGCTCTACAGTATCCGCCCGCCCCGTTCGCCAAAACGCCGGAGCTGATCGCGCTGGCCCGCGTCGCCTCTCATTACGGCGGCATCTACGCCACCCATCTGCGCAGCGAAGGCGATGCGGAACCGGCCGCCGTCGCTGAGGCCATCCGCATCGGGCGCGCCGCCCACATTCCCGTGGAAATCTGGCACATCAAAGAGGCCGGACACGCCAACTGGGGCAAGATGCCGCAGCTCATCGCTCAGATTGACGCTGCCCGCGCCTCCGGCCTCGACATCTTCGCCAGCACCTACGCCTACACCGCCTGGTCCAACGGCCTGTCCTCGTTCATCCCACCCTGGGCCCATATCGGCGGCCCGGTCGCCATGGTTGCCCGCCTCAAAAATCCCACTACGCGCGCCCGCATCCGCGCCGACCTGCTCAACCCGTCCAGTTGGGGCAACAACGACTGGCAGGAAATCCCCGGACCGCAGGCGGTGGAAATCGTCGGCGTGCGCAATCCCGCGCTGCGCCGCTTCGAAGGCAAGCGCCTCACCGCCGTGGCCGCGGCCTGGCATGAGGATCCCGTGGATGCTCTCTTCGATCTCCTCATCCAGGATCACGGCGCCACCTCGGTCGCCGTCTTCGGAATGAGCGAACCCGATGTCGAGCTGGCGCTGAAGCAGCCCTGGGTCTCCATCTGCACCGACGCCACCGGCATGGCGCCGTCCCCGACCGAGCATCCCCACCCGCGCACCTTCGGCACCTTCCCTCACATCTTCCGCGAGTACGTGCGCCAGAAGCATCTGCTCACGCTCGCCGAGGCCATCCGCAAGATGACCTCGCTCCCGGCCGCGCAAATGCACTTCTCCCATCGCGGCGAGATCAAGCGCGGCATGTGGGCCGACCTGGTGATCTTCGATCCCGCGACCATCCGCGACCGCGCCACCTACGATAATCCCCAGCAGTACGCCACCGGCATCACCTGGGTCCTGGTCAACGGCGTGCCCGTCATCGCCAACGGCAAGATGACCGGAGCGCTCCCCGGCCAGGTCCTGCGCGGCCCGGGCTACCGCCCCAACTAGGGCACGGCAACTTTGAGCACGCGCCGCGGCAACGCATTCGGATCCACGCCGCCCAGGCGCGTGATCTTCCGCCCCGCTGCGCTCATCGAGGTCACCTCCACGTCCACCGGCCCATCCGCCGGCAACCCGATGTGTACCGGCATCAAGTTCTGCGAGCAGTAGCCGCTGCCGGTGTCCACCAGCCGCGTGCCCACGAGCGTCCGCGTGCCCGGCTGATAGACCCGCACTTCTGAACCCGCCTTCGTGTACCGTCCGTGCGCGTCGGTCACCAGCACCTGAAC
>JBOGKL010000319.1:0-1890 GCA_050745525.1 Terriglobales bacterium
GTCTCGACCCTGGGCTCGTTCGCGCTCATTCTGCGTCTGCTCGCTCACGGGCTTGCGGGTATGCCGGCGGTGTGGACACAGATGCTGATGGCGATCGCAGTGCTGTCGCTGCTGATCGGCAACATCATCGCCATCGCGCAGACCAACCTCACGCGCATGTTGGCGTACTCGGCGATCTCCAACGCCGGCTTCATCCTGCTGGGTTTCGCCACCGGTCGTGTGGAAGGCTATGAAGCTGCGCTGTTCTTCACGATCGCGTACGTGCTGACCACCCTCGGCGCCTTCGGCATGATTCTGATGCTGGCACGGCGCGGCATGGAGCACGACGAGATCGCCGATTTCAAGGGCCTCAACAGCCGCGACCCCCTGCTGGCCGCGTTGATGCTGGTGCTGATGTTCTCGACCGCGGGAGTGCCGCCGTTCATCGGCTTCTGGGGCAAGCTGTGGATCATCCAGGCGCTGCTGCACGGCTCGCACGTCTGGGTCGCCACCTTCGCCGTGCTGATCTCGGTGGTCGGCGCGTTCTACTACCTGCGGGTGGTCTGGTACATGTACTTCGAGCCGGCGGGTGACCGTCCCGTACCGGACGCGCGCCTGCGCTTCCGCTTCATTCTGGCGCTGAACGCCGCGGCGGTGGTGGTGCTGGGCGTACTGCCCAATTCGCTGCTGAGCCTGTGCACCCGCCTGGTGAGCTGAGCGCCGGATTCAGCGCCGACGCGGCGTCGCATGGCTCCCCGGCGCCGCCGCGTGGCTCTCCGGGGCCGTCTGGCGCGGCGGCGGCGCCTGACGCCCCTTAGGGTTCGGTTGCCTTGCGGGTGCCCGATGCTGCGTAATTCACGCGATGTCGGTCCACAGTTTCGCGGCATGTCGGTCCAGGATTTCACGCCATGGCGGCCAGGGATTTCACGGCATGTCGGTCCAGCGTTTCACGGCATGTCGGTCCAGTTCGGGATGCAGGGCAACCACGGCTACCGTGGTCTCCTTACCGCAAGCGGGGGAGATCGAACGTGGCCCAAGAGAGGTTGTCTGTGCGCCGGATACGAGAGATTTTGCGGCTGCAATCCGAAGGGTTCAGCGAGCGGGAGATCGCCCGCAGTGTCGGTTGCGCACGCTCGAGCGTGCAGATTTGCCTGTGGCGCGCCGAGCGGGCGGGGGTCGGTTGGCCCGTGCCGGCGGAGCTCGACGATGCGGCGCTTGATGAGCGGCTTTATCCGCGGTCCCAGCCGAGCGTTGTGGTGCAGCCGACGCCGGATTTTGAGTGGATCGAGCGGGAACTGCGCCGCAAGCACGTTACGCGCCGGCAACTCTGGCGCGAGTACCTGGCGCAGTACCCCGAGGGGCTGAAGTACACCGCCTTTTGCGTGAAGTTCCAGCAGTGGCGGCGCGGCCGCGGCGTCACGCTCTCCCTCACCCACCTGCCTGGGGACCGGCTGTTCGTGGACTACGCCGGCGATCCGGCGCACTTCACCGATCCGAGCACGGGGACGCCGCAGAAAGCGTGGTTGTTCGTGGCGGTGTGGCCCTACAGTGCGTGCTTCTACGCGGAAGCCACCCGCACGCAGAGTTCTGCCGACTGGCTCGGCGCGCACGTGCGGGCGCTGGAGGCCTTTGGCGTCGCCCCGCGCGCCATCGTGCCGGACAACTGCGCGACGGCGGTGAAGAAGGCACGCCGGTACGACCCCGAGTTCAACCGCTCCTATGCAGAGTTCGCCGAATGGTATTCCCTGGCGGTGCTCCCAGCGCGCGTGCGCCGGCCCCGCGACAAGGCCGCCGTAGAAAATGGAGTCCTCCTGGCCGAGCGAGCGGTGCTCGGGGGCTTGCGCGATCGGCAGTTCTTCTCGCTCGGGGAGCTCAATGCGGCGATCGCGGCGGTCGTCACCGCGATCAACA
>JBOGKL010000320.1:0-5590 GCA_050745525.1 Terriglobales bacterium
GCGGAGGGTGAGGCGGCCGTGATGGGCTTCGGCGATCTGGCGGGAGAGGACGAGGCCGATGCCGGAGCCGCCAGGTTTGGTGGTAAAGAAAGGGACGAAGAGGTTGGCGGTCGAGGCCAGGCCGGGGCCCTCGTCGGCGATATAGACCTCAAGCCAGGTCGGGTTGACTTCCCAGCCGATCTCGACGGCGCCGCGGGTGGGGAGGGAGGCATCCACGGCGTTGCGCAGGAGGTTGATCAGCACCTGGGCGATTTGATCGGGGTCGAGCGCGACCTGCACGTCGGGACCGGGACGTACGCTGATGGCGAGGCGCTGCTCCAGACCAACGGCATCCTGGACCAGGGTGCGCACCGCGGTGGGGCGGAGATCGGGCTGCGGGAGGCGGGCCAGGCGCGTGTAGTGGCCCATGAAGCGATTGAGGGCGGCGGCGCGCTCGGCGATGACCTGCAGGCCGCGGGTCATGTCCTCGCGCCAGTCGTCGGGCCAGTCGCCGGGATGCGGCGGGGCGAGCAGGCCGGCGAGCGAGCCGGCGAGAGACATGACCGGGGCGAGGGAGTTATTGATTTCATGGCCGAGGACACGGATGAGCCGGTACCAGGCCATGCGCTCCTCCGCGCGCAGGGGCTGGCTGAGATCGGAGATCATCAGCAATTGGTGGGAACGGCCGTCCTGGCGGAAGGAAGTGCGGCGGATGTCCCAGCGGCCGGGTCCGCCCGGGAAGGTGAACTCCTGCAGGCGCTGCTGCTCGCCCACGAGCATGGGCGCCAGCTCCAGCTCGGCCGCGCTCTGGCCCAGGAGGCGCTCCGGGGTGGAGGCGAGCAGGGCGGCGCCGGCGGGGTTGATGAGACGCAGGCACGACTGGTCGTCGAAGGCGAGGACGGCGATGTCAATGGCGGCAACCACCTTGTCGAGCAGGGCGCTGGCTTCGAGGCTCGCCACGCGGCGCTCGCGCAGCGAGGTGGACATGCCGTTGATCTCGGCGGCGAGCGCACTGAAGGCATCGTGGCGGCCGGCGCCGCGGGCGCGCACCGAATAGTCGCCCTCGCGCACCGCGGCCAGCATGTTGGCGAGCGTGCCCGTGGCGCGCTCGATGCGCTCGCGCGCCGCCCGCGTGAGCACCAGCCAGGCAAGCACGATGACGGCGGTGAGGAAGATCTGCCAGCCGTAGCCGCCCTGGGGACCGAAAAGGGACTGGCCCGGAGGGAGCCAGAGGAGGACGAGGGCCATGGCGAGAGCGGGAACCGAGGCGCACAGGGCCAGCCAGAAAAAGTGGGCAGCTGGATCCGGCGCCGCCTTCGCGGCTTTCCTGGGCGCCGCCTTCGCGGCTTTAGAGACCATAGCGCTCGATGCGGCGATAGAGGGCGGCGCGGCTGAGGCCGAGCGCCTTGGCGGCCTGATGGATGTTACCGCCGGCACGCTCGAGCGCCGTGCGCACCAGGATGCGCTCGGCCTCCTCGAGCGGCATGGCCTCGAGCGAGGCCAGGGGCGCGGCGGACGCGGGGAGGGCGCGCAGCCCGAGGTCGGAGGCGCGGACCGCGTCGGCGGGGGTGAGCAGGACGGCGCGCTCGACGGCGTGCTCGAGCTCGCGCACGTTGCCCGGCCAGGCGTGTTCCTCGAGAGCGCGCAACGCTGCCGGCTCGAAGGCGGTGATGGGCTTGCGGTAACGCTCCGTCATGCGGCGCAGAAACCAGTGCGCCAGCGGAGCAATGTCGCCGCGGCGCTGGCGCAGCGGCGGCACGTGCAGCTCGATGGTGTTGATACGGAAGAGAAGGTCCTGGCGGAACTGGCCCTGCTGGACGGCGAGCCCGAGATCGGTGTTCGTGGCCGAGAGCAGGCGCACGTCCACGCGCCGGGTGCGGGAGGAGCCGACGCGCTCGAGCTCGCCCGACTGGATGGTGCGCAACAGGCGGGCTTGCTGCGCCAGGCCGAGGTTGCCGATTTCATCGAGGAAGAGCGTGCCGGTGTCGGCCAGCTCGAAGCGGCCGACGCGGTCGGCCTTGGCGTCGGTGAAGGCGCCGCGGACGTGGCCGAAGACCTCGCTTTCAAACACGCCCTCGGGCAATCCTCCGGCATTGACCGTGACCAGGGGGCGGTCGGCGCGCTGGGAAAGCGCGTGGATGGTCTTGGCCACCAGTTCCTTGCCGGTGCCGTGCTCGCCGGTGATGAGGATGTTGGCGTCCGACGGCGCCACCTGCGTGATCATCTGCAGCAGGGGGCCCATGGCGTCGGATTCGGCGATGAGCGCGGGGCGGTGTTCGGCGCGCAGCAGGCGGGCTTCGGCTTCGAGGCGCTGCTCGTTGCGCAGGGCGCGGCGCAGCTCCACCTGATTGCGGACGATGGTCAGCAGGCGCTCGTTGTCCCAGGGCTTTTCGATGAAGTCGCGCGCCCCCCGGCGCATGACCTCGACGGCGACATCGACCGTGCCCCAGGCAGTCATGACGACGACGGGGAGCGTCGAATCGAGGGCCAGCACGCGGGGCAGCAGCTCGAGACCTTCGGCGCCGCTCGTGGTGTCGCGAGTGAAGTTCAGGTCCAGTAGCAGCAGGTCGAACTCCTGGGCCTGCAACGACTGCAAGGCGGTGGCGGGCGCCTCGACCGACTCGGTGCGGTAGCCGTTGGCCTTGAGCAGGAGACGGAGCGCCTCGCGCACGTCGGGGGCGTCGTCGGCAATGAGAATTTTGGGGGCGAGGGACATGCGAGGACCCGACCCATCCTGGGCGGCCGTCTGCTCTACTGCGAACCCTTGACCAGCCAGCCGTCGGCGAGCTCGATGATGCGGTCGCCGTAGGTGGCGTTCTGCTCTGAGTGCGTGACCTGCACGATGGTGGTGCCTTCGCCGTTGAGGCGCTTGAACATTTCCATGATCTCGCGGCCCTGGACGGAGTGGAGATTGCCGGTGGGCTCGTCGGCGAGGATCAGCTTGGGGTGAGCGATTACCGCGCGCGCGATGGCGACCAACTGCTGCTGGCCGCCGGAGAGCTGATTGGGGTAGAGGTCTTTTTTGCCGACGATTTGAAAACGGTCAAGCGCGTCGGCCACCAGGCTGGCACGATCGCGGGCGCGGATGTCGCGGTAGGACAGGGGGACATCGAGGTTTTCATAGACGGTCAGATTGTCGAGCAGATGGTAGCTCTGGAAGACGAAGCCGATGTAGGCCTTGTTCAACTCGATGCGCTTTTTCACCGGGAGCGCGTGGACGGGGGTGTCGAGGAAAAAGAACTCCCCGCTCCAGAGGCTGTCGAGCATGCCCAGGATCGCCAGCAGCGTGGACTTGCCCGAGCCCGACGGTCCCATGATGGTGAGGAACTCGCCTTCGCGGATGTCGAGGTTGATGTTGCGCAGGGCGTAGGTCTTCCCTACCCCGGCGGGATAGGTCTTCTCGAGCTTGCGGAGTTGGATCACTTGACCAGCCTACATCATTCATCAGCGCGGGCCGTCGCGCGACCCCCGCACGCGCCCCTGCCTCAGGGCAGGTTATGGATGTTCTGGGTCGCCAGGGGGGCGCCGAGGGCGATGTGGTATTCGCCGAGCAACGTGCCGCTGTCGCGGGCGAGCGTGACCTGGGCAATGGCGTAGGCCTGCTGCGCCGCGACCACGGCTTTTTCCGCCGCGGTGAGAGCGGTCTCGGCGGCCTCCACGTCGTTGATGGTTCCCTTGCCCAACTGGTAGGTGGCGCGTGCGTTGGTGAGCGCCTGCTGGAACTGCTGCTGCGCCGTCTGGGCGGAGTGGAGCTGCGCCACCTGGCCGGCGAGCTCGATGCGATCCTCGTTGACCTGCTCGGTCACGGCGTTCTGATCGCGTTGCAGCGCAACCTGGTTTTGCGCCGCCTGCAACTCGGCGGTGGCTTCGTCGGCGCGATTCTCGCGGTTAAAGACGGGGATGTTGAGGCTGAAGCCGAGGCCGTAGTCGGGCGACTGGTAGGTGAAGATGCGGCCGATAGAGGTGCCGAAGCCGCCGATGATGGGGCTGGTGATATCGGCCAGGGGACAAGGGAAGGTGGCGACGGCGCAGTCCACGCCGAGGCCGGCGACGCCGCTGGAGGTATAGCTGGCGACGGCGACCAGGGTGGGGAGCAGGCTGTCTTTACGGATCTTGACGATGAGGTTGCCGTTGCTGACATTGATGCGATCTTCGGCGAGCTTGGGGCTGGATTTGATGGCGGTCTGGACCAATTGGCGCGCGGGGGGGAGAGCGGCGGGCTGGGGCGTGGGCAGGGCGTTGGTGGGGACGACACGCGCCGCGATGACGTTGGGGCTCCATTGCCGGACGAGGTAGAGCTTGAGCTTGGAGGCGGCCTTCGCGTAGTCGGTCTTGGACTGGAGCACGGCGGAGACGGCGGTGCTGAGGCCGGTTTCGGCGGTGATACGGTTGGCGGCGGGCACTTTGCCGTTCTGGATGAGGGCGTTGGTGTCGTCGAGGGTTTTTTGCGCGTCCTGCTCGGCGCGCTCGGCGATGGTGATCTGGCGCTGGGCGCCGACCAGGGTCCAGTACTGGGTGATGGCCGCGCCTACGACGGTCTGCACCTGATCCTTGTAGTTGGCGTTGGCATAGCGGAGGCTGTTGGCGCCCATGACCATGCCGGCGCGGTTCACCGAGCGGCGCGCGCCTTGCAGCAGTTCCTGGCTGACGCCGACGCTCATGGCGCTGGTGACCTGGGGATCGAGGAACAACTGGTTGGAGTTCTGGTACTGGCGCAGGCTGTAGAAGCTGAGCGAGTAGCCGGTGCCGGTGGTGAAGCTCTGCCCGAAGCCGGCGCTGGCGGAGGCTTGATTGAGGATCTGGACCGAGGTGCCGTAGAGGACGGGGTTGGCGAGGGGGAGACGGGAGTGCTCGTCGCCAAAACTGAAGGTGAAGGAGGGATCGTAGCCGCCGCCGCCGCCGTGGACGCCGCTGCCGCCGCCGGTGGCCGAGCCGGCGCTGGAGTAGCCTCCGTTGCCGCCGCCGACCGAGCTGGCGCCGATGGCGCCGGAGAACAGGGCTGAGGAGATCACCTCACCGGCCACGCCGCGCGCGGTGCCGCCGGCCAGGGTGCGCAGATAGTCGGGCTTGGCTTCGAGCTTGCCGTAGGAGGCGTTGGCGATGTCGAGGTCGGAGGCCAGGGCCATGGCCAGCATCTGGTGCAGCGAGAGGTAGAGGGTGCCCGACGCCGCCGCCGTGCGCAGGGAGGCTGGGTTGCGCAGGTCGGGAGCGGCGATGTCGGCCGGCTCGTAGCGCTGCCAGAACTGGAACCATCCGCCGCGGTTCATGAAGTCGAGGGTTTGCGGGATGGAGGTGTTGACGGCGGTGAGGGGCGCGGCGGCGGGCTGCTGGGCGAAGGCGGCCATGGACATACCGAGGCAGAGCAGAGCGGTCAGGGCAGATTTGGCAATCATTGCAGGTGAGACGGGCACGCCGGATGCCAATGTAAAAGTAAGAGAGCGCATGAGTTAGGTACGCGCGGACGGCCGGGATCGTTCAGTTTCGCAATTGCGGTGTCCGGATTCGGACACGAAATTCAGGGGGAAAAAACGAAGCCAGCCAGCCGGACGCTGCAGCGGGGAAACTGGGTCCGAGACTGGCTGGCTGGGATAGCCAGCGCCGTCCGCCGGGC
>JBOGKL010000321.1:0-10535 GCA_050745525.1 Terriglobales bacterium
GGTGCCGAAGCGGCGGCCGTCGCCGAAGTTGCCGTCCGGGTTGGCGAACTGGGCGTGGTTGAAGGCGTTGAACAGCTCGCCACGCAGTTCCATGTGTGTGTTTTCGGTGGTGGCGATGTCCTTGGAAATCTGAATATCCCAGTTGTCCATTCCCGGGCCGTTGATGACGCTGCGCCCGACGTCGCCCATGGTCCCCAGCGCCGGAGCCGAGAACGTGGCGGGATTGAACCATTCATTTCTGGAACTGGTGCGGGGATCGAGCGAGGTGACGGCGCCGTCTACGTTGGGCACGTCCCAGCACTCGTAGAAGGAGGCGAAGCCGGGGCAGGTCAGCGAGGTCACGCCGTAGAAGCCGTCGGCCAAATCGGTGATATGGATGGGCGTACCCATTTGCAGCGTGGTAATGCCGGCGATGTGCCAGCCGCTGACCAGGGCGTTGCCCAGCTTGCCGTTGCCGCGGAACGGCAGCGCGTAGGTATAATGCGCCACCAGGCGCTGCGGAGCGTCGAAGTTGGAGTCGCCGTAGAAGCGGTTGTAGTTGAACGGGTCAATGCCCATCTGCGGCGCGTTATCGAGCGCGTGGCTGTAGGTGTAGGCCAGGCCAAAGCTCAACCCGTGTGACGTCGCGTTGCGCACGCTGATCTGCAGCGAGTTGTAGTTGGAGTTGCCCATCGAGCTCTGATCGCCGATGGAGCCGTATACGCGCGAGTTGTAGGCGAAGTTCTGCGGATAGAGCGCGTACTGCAGCAGCGCGTTGGCGGGGCAGCCGGCCTCGGCGCCCGTGTTGCTGGCGCAGCCCTGCGGGTTGATGCCCGGATTCAGCTCGTGGTACACGACCAGGTGATGGCCCATCGAGCCCACGTAGGCGACGCTCAGGATTACCTGGCCCGGCAGTTGCCGCTCGACCGTCAGGTTGTAGTTTTCCGCGTAGGGAGCACGGAAGGTCGGGTCAATGACGTTGAGCGACATGGGCTCGAAAAAGTTGAAGTTGATGTTGCTGCCGGCGGCGGGCGGCAGGAAGGGATACTTGTTGGGAATCGAGGAGGGCGTGGCCACGCCCCCGGCGCCAGTGGGCGAGCAGGGAATCGCGCTGCCGCCTGATCCCATGCAGCGAACGTCGGTGTAGGGCGCGTTGAAGCTGGGCACGCCTCCCGCATCGGTGACGCCGAAGTCGAGAACCTGGAAGGGCGGGTCGGACAGGTTCTGCAGTGTGTCCAAGCCGAGCGAGCGGTTGTAGTAGATGCCCACGCCGCCGCGAATCGAAAACTTGCCGGGACCGCCGGAAATGCGCCCCCAATTCGGGCTCCAGGCAAACCCGATACGGGGCGAGAGGCCGCCGTAGTAGGTGCTGTAGCCGGAGGAGGTGCAGCCGCTGTCACCCGGCACCAGCAGCCCCGACGGCGCGGTCGGGTAGATGGTGGACTGCTGCCCCGGCCGGAAGCAGTCAATCGCGCGCCCGCCGTTGGCCCAGTCGGTGAGCGGCGTTTCGATGTCCCAACTCAATCCGCCCGTGAGCATGAGATCGGGGCGCATTTTGAACTGGTCCTGGGCGAAGCTGTAGATCTCCCACGCGCCGGCGGCAATGAAGCCACCGCTGTCCTGCTGGTAGGTGTCGGGAAAGCCCAAAAGAAAATCCGCCATGGGCAAGCCGGTGCTGAACTGCCCCGCGCCGTTGTAGGTGAAATCGCCGCTGTCGAGCCCGTAGTAGGGTGTCTCCTCCAAGAAGCGGGTCGCCTCGAAGCCCAGGCTCAAGTCGTGCCGGCCGGCAATCTTGGAGAAGTTGTCGGTCAGCTCGTACGTATTGTTGATGGTGAACGACGGGTTGTACTGGCTGGAGCCGATCTGGAAATTCACGTCGCCGCCGGCCACGCTGATCTCGGGAATGCCGCCGTACTGCGGCACCTGTGGGTTGATGCCGGTGAAACCGACCGCCGAGGCCTGGGTGGTGTTCGTGGGTTCGCCGTCGCGCTGGTTCGAGCGGGTGTAGCCGAGATGGAACTGGTTCAGCGCGTTCGCGCTGAACACGTGCGTCCAGGCGAAGGTGTGCTGCTGGGTCGTGGTCTGGCTGAGGCCGCCGAAACCGGGCAGCGTGGCGCCCCCGAAGCCGCTCAGCGTGTCGGAGACCGGTTTGCTCTCAAACAGCGAATACCACCAGATCTGATCCGACTGGCTGAAGTGGTGGTCAATGCGGAACAGTTCCTGATTGTCGGTGCCCGTCTCGATGGGGTTGAAGGTGTAGCCGTTGGCGCCCAGGTTGGGCGAGGGAATGTACTTCATCAAGGCCTTGGAGGCGACGTTGAAGTCGGCGCCGGGGATCACCCCGGTGCTGAACAGCGGCCGTACGCCCGACCCCGGCGCGACCCCGGCGGTGCCATAGGGCGTGCCCGCCGCACACGGACTGCCTCCGGCCGGGCACGAGGAGGCGCTATCGCCATAAAGCGGGATGGGAGACACGTTGGTGGATTGGTTCATGACGGCCGCGGAGGAAGAAAAATCCCCACCCGCCTCGGCGGCTGTGGGCACGTCGGGCACCGAGAAACCCTGAGTCTGGTTGTAGCGCGTGCCCTGGTAGGAAAAGAAAAAGAACGTATGGTCCTTCGAGATGGGTCCGCCGATGGTGCCGCCGAACTGGTTCTGGTCGAACACCGAAGCCGTGGTCTGGAAGAAATCGCGCGCGTTCAGGCTGGTGTTGCGGAAAAACTCGAACAGGTCACCGTGGAACTGGTTGGTCCCGCTCTTGATGGCGGCATTGATGACGGCGCCGGAATCGCGCCCGAACTGCGCGTCCATCGTGCTGGTGACCATTTGGAACTGGGCGATGGCGTCGGGGCTGGGCACGACCTCGGCGGAATTGTCGTAGACCGAGTCGGAATCGGTGCCGTTGATCAGATAGCTGTTCATGCCGGCCTGGCTGCCGTTGGTGGCGTAAGGCCCGCCGCTGCCCGAGGACACCACCCCCGGCGCCAACTGCTGCAGTTGCGTCCAGTCGCGCCCGTTCAGCGGCATGCTCTCGATGGTGGAGCTATTCACCGTCGAGGACAGCTGCATGCTTGAGGTCTCCACCTGCACCGGCGAGGCGCTGACGTTGACCTGCTGCGACTGGGAGCCGACCTCGAGCTTGGCGTTCTGCACGAAGGTCAGGTCCACGGTGAGCACAATGCCTTTGACCGCGACCGTGCGAAACCCCTGGTGGCTGAACGACAGGCGGTAGGGCCCGATCGCCAACTGCAAAAAATGGAAGGCGCCGTTCACCGCCGTGGTTTCGCGCGTCTGAATGCCCGTGGCCGTATTGGTGGCGACCACGACCGCGCCCGGGATACTCTCACCGGAGGGATCCGTCACCGTGCCCCGGATCTGTCCATAAATTTGCTGTGCGCTCGCCCCGACCGCAACGGCAAGGCACAGCACAAGCCCAAAGCACGCGCGCGTGAGCACTGTTTTCATGGTTAGCTCCTTACGATTGCTGCGGCTATTGTTGCGCGGCTGCCGCCGGATAGGCTCGCAGCCACTGTTGGAAGATCGTTGTCTGCAGCGCGTTCGGGCTCGCGGCCGGACGCAAGGTGTAGGTGTGCTTCTGCCGCGGGGCGAGCGTCGCTTGTACCTGCTGTTTCGCCCCGTCGCGCTCGATGCCGATGGTGACTGTCTCGCCCGGGTGTCCGCCGGCGAGTAACTTGCTCAGGCTCAGGCTGGAGGCCGCATCGCTATCGAGGGTCAGGATCTGATCCCCTGCTCGCAAGCCCGCCATCTGCGCCGGCGAGCCGGCCACGACGCCGGCCACCATGAGGGGATCAAAGGGCGCAGGTTGTTGCCGCCGGCGGAAACGCGCCGGAACGTGCACCGGCGAGGGCGGGGGCGGGATCAGCGGCGCGTCGGGCATGTCAGTATCAAGCCCCAGCGTCGTCCCTGTCCCCGGCTGCGTCGCCACGTTCACGTCCACGCCTGCGTAGGCGAAGTACTTGCGGTAGTCCACCGGGCGCGTGGTCGAGGCGTAGCTGAAGACCTGCGCCAGCGACTGGCCGGCCATGAGCTCGCACGCCTGGCGGAATTCGGCGTCGGTGAAGCCGCGCTGGTCCTGCACGTAATAGGTGCGGTAGAGATAGCGCATCACGTCGTCCAGCGAATGCGCGTCGTGGCTGTCGTGGCGGATGGCCAAATCCAGCATGGCGCCCAGCATCGCGCCGTTGTCGTAGTAGGAGATCGTGATGCCGTTTCCGCTGCGGCCGCCGTAGCCGTTGTTCCAGGTATGCCAGCTCGCCTCGGTCGCCGACTCGTAGGGCCGCCCCGGTTCGTTTTCGAACGTGTTGGTCTCCTTCTGCAGCACCTCGAGGTACTGCGCCGGCGAGATCAGGCCCGCCCGCACCAGCAACAGGTCTTCGTAGTACACCGTCAGGCCTTCCGACACCCACAGCATGTGGGTGTAGTTCTGCGTCTGGTAATGGAAGGGCCCGAGCGCGAGCGGGCGGATGCGCTTGACGTTGAAGTTATGGAAATATTCGTGCGCCACGAAGCTCAGCCATGTCTGATATCCCGCCGGCGTCGTCAGGCTGGAGCCGCGGAAGTAGCTGGCCTGCGAGTTGAGGTGCTCGATGCCGCCCACGCCATCCCCGATCAGCAGGAAGACATAACGGTGGTAGGGAATCACACCCATGAGCTCGGTGGCGGCCTCGACAATGCGCTGCAAATCGTCGCGCATTTTTACGCGGCTCACGCTGGCCGGCACGTCTTCGATGGCCAGCGTGTGCGGCACGCCCTGTACCTCAAAATGCAGCGTCTCCTGGTTGCCCAGCAGCCACGGGCTGTCGAAGAGCACATCGAAGTTGGGGGCGGTGAACGTGTCGGCATGCCCCGCAACCGGCGCCAGCCCGGTGGCTATGCGATGCCAGGCAGCGGGCAGATGGATGGTCACCTCCGCCGGCCGTTTCAGCTCCCCGGCAATGTACATAAATGTGCCGGGCGGCGCGATAAAAGCCTGCGAGCTGCTGATGGAGTTGTCGGCCGGAAACGGCCGCTGCGCGGCCACGTCGTAGCTGACTACGACCTCGGGGGCGTGAGCGGCGACCACGCGCCAGGAGTTGGCCGTCACCTGCTCCCAGGGCAACTCACGCCCCGCGCCGTCGCGCGCGTCAAAATGGGAAACGTAGCGGGCGTAATGCATGAGACCGTAGAAGCCGGGCATCCAGGCGGGCATGGTGAAGTCTTCGAGCGACCTGTTGCCGCCCGCGGAACGGAACACCACGTGAAAGCTGTGCGTGGCCGGCTGCGGCGTAACCGTGAAGGCCAGACGCGGCGCTTGCGCCAGGAGGCCTGCCGTCAGCACGGCGACGGCAGCGAGCGGGAACAACGCACGACACTGACGGGTGCGGCTTCCCGCGCCGCGCGCGCCCAAGGACCAGCGATGGCTCACTGTGACCTCCTGCCGGGATATACCCGACAGGAGTACTAATACGCCCAGGGGGGGGGCGTCAAGGATAAATTATAAGGAGGGCGCCCGAAGGGGTGGGTTCTAACGCGCCCCCACCGGGGTGGATACCGGCGTGAGCCAGCCGTAAATGTCTTCCGCCTCGCCTTTAACAATGGCGAAGAAGCGGTCCTGGATGGCCCGCGTGATGGGGCCGCGGGTGCCCGAGCCCACCGGCAGGCGGTCCACCGACTTAATGGGGGAGATTTCGACCGCGGTGCCGCAGAAGAAGGCTTCCTCGGCCAGATAGAGGGCCTCTCGTGGCTGCGCCTGCTCAAGCACCTCCAGACCCATGTCGGTGGCCAGGCGCAGCACGGCGTCGCGCGTGATGCCGGGCAGAATCGAAGCGCTCACCGGCGGGGTGTAGAGCTTGCCGCCGCGCACCAGGAACAGGTTCTCGCCCGGCCCTTCGCTGAGGAAGCCGTGTTCGTCCAGGGCGATGCCTTCCTGGTAGCCGTCGGTAAGCGCCTGCTGCTTGATCAGCTGCGAGTTCATGTAATTGGCCGCGGCTTTGGCCATGGCGGGCAGGGTGTTGGGGGCCATGCGCGTCCAGGAGGAGATGCAGGTATCTACGCCCTCGGTGATGGTCGTCCCACCCAAATACTCCGCCCAGTTCCAGGCGGCTATATAAGTTTCGATGGGGTTATCGCCGGGACGCACGCCGATACCCATGGTGCCGTACCCCCGCAAGACAATGGGGCGGATGTAGGCCTGGGGCAGGTGGTTCACGCGGATGATGTCGAGGCAGGCGCTCTCCAACTGATCGCGAGTGTAGCCGCAATCCATCCGGTACACCTTGGCCGAGTGCAGCAGCCGCTGCATGTGGTCGCGCAGGCGAAAAATGGCTGGCCCGTGCGGGGTGGCATAGCAACGCAGGCCCTCGAACACCGCCGAGCCGTAGCTGACGACGTGGGACAGGACATGAATGCGGGCGTCGTCCCAGGCCACCATGGACCCGTTGCGCCAAATTTTCTCGCTCGCCGATAGCGCCATGGCGTCAGTATACTAGAGCGGAATGAGCCCGGAATCCCCCATTCGTCTGCTCCTGGATGAGGATGACCATAGCGCGGCGCGCATCAAGGTCATCGGCGTGGGGGGCGGCGGCGGCAACGCCGTCAACCGCATGATTGACGCCCACCTCGACGGGGTGGAGTTTATCGCCGCCAATACCGACAGCCAGGCGCTCAAGCTCTGCCAGGCGCCGGTGAAGCTGCAGTTGGGCGGCAAGCTCACGCATGGGCGCGGCGCGGGCAGCGATCCCCAGGTCGGGCGCCAGGCCGCGCTCGAGGACACGGAAAAAATCATCGAGGCGCTCGAAGGCAGCGACATGGTGTTTGTCACCGCGGGCCTGGGCGGGGGCACGGGCACGGGCGCGGCGCCCGTCATTGCCTCTCTCGCCAACGAGATGGGCGCGCTCACCGTCGCCGTCGTGACCAAGCCCTTTCAGTTCGAGGGCAAGCGCCGCATGGCCCAGGCCGAACAGGGGTTGCACGATCTGGCCGAGGTGGTGGATACGGTCATCAGCATCCCCAACGACCGGCTGCTGCAGTTCGCGCAGAACACGGCGTTTCTCGAGTCCTTCCGCATCGCCGATGATATCCTGCGCCAAGCGGTGCAGGGCATCAGCGACATCATTACCATCCCCGGCATCATCAACCGCGATTTTGCCGACGTCTACACCATCATGCACGGCATGGGCTACGCCATCATGGGCACGGCCGTGGCCGCCGGTCCCAACCGCGCGGTCGAGGCGGCGCGCACGGCCATCTCCAGCCCGCTGCTGGAAAACACCTCGATCGAGGGAGCGCGCGGCATCCTGATCAATATCAGCGGCTCCAGCAGCCTCATGTTGTCGGAGGTGAACGAGGCCTCGAGCGTGATTCAGGCCGCGGCGCACGAGGACGCCAACATCATTTTCGGCGCCACGCTGAACGAAAGCATGGGGGACCAGATCAAGCTCACCGTGATCGCCACCGGCTTCCGCGCCGAGTACGTGCAACAGAAGCAGCAGCAGAAGCCGGCGCCGGCTGTGAAGGCCCTCGCGGCGGCAGCTTCGGCGACGGCTTCGGCCTCGGCTCCAATCTCGACCGCGACGGCGGCGCCCTCGGCTCCGATGGAAGAAGACCTCGACGTGCCCGCCTTTCTGCGGCTCGACAACCCGGGCGCGAACGCCTAATGCGGTTGGCCGCGCTGACGTTGCTGCTGGCCGCGAGTGTCGTGGGCGCTTGGCCGCAAGCGACACAGCAACTTCTGCCTTATCCGCGCCAGGTGAGCGTCGAGGCCGGCTCGCTCGTGCTCCATGGCCGCGTGGATATCGGCGTGGCCGGCAAGGACCCCCAGGACCAGGTCGCGGCCCAGGTGCTGGTCCGGGAGCTGGCCTCGATTGACCATCTGCGCGCGCGCGTACGTCACAGCAGCCACGGACGCATCGTGCTGGCGCGGGCGGATTCGAACACCGGCCGCCGCATCCTGCGGCGCGCCGGGCTGACGTTGCCCCCCGCCGCGCGCGACGAAGGTTACATTCTGGTGGTCACGCCGCAGCAGGCGACGGTCGTCGCGGCCTCCCGTGCCGGCCTGCTCTATGGCGCCGAGACGCTGCGGCAACTGTTTCATCCGGTTGCGGGCAAGGCGGTCGCGCCGGCGGTGCGCATCGTAGATTGGCCGGCGCTGCGCTGGCGTGGCGTGCAGATGGACCTCAGCCGCGGCGCCATCCCCTCCTGGCCGGCCTTCGCGCGCGATATCCCTCTGCTCGCCGAGTTCAAGGTCAACGCCCTGGTGCTCTATTTCGAGAACACCTTCGCCTACCCCAACCTGCCGTTATGGGCCGTCCCCGGCGGCGCCATCACGCCCCAGGAAGCCGCGCGCCTGGTGGCGCTGGCGGCGCGCTACAACATCACCGTGATCCCCGAACAGGAAAGCTTCGCGCACCTGCACCTGGCGCTGCGCGAGGAACGCTACCAGCCGCTGGAGGTAACCCCCTACGGCAACGAGCTCTCGCCCGTTTCTCCCGCCTCGCTGCAGTTGATCGCCAACATGTACGCCGAGCTGGCGCAGGACTTTCCCGGCCCCTTCTTCCACATCGGCGCCGACGAGGTCGGCACCAGCGCCTGGGGGCGGCTGGGGCTGAGCGTGCCTCCAGCCCAGACCTACGTGAACTTCCTCAAGGCCATTGCCGCGCGCCTGGCCCCCTATCACCGCCGCATCCTGTTCTGGGGCGATATCGCCGAGAACCACCCCGAGCTGCTCTCCCAGTTGCCCAAGACCATGATCGCGGTGCCCTGGAGCTACTCCGCGCGCGCCAGCTACGTAAAGTTGATCGCGCCCTTCCGCCAAGCCGGCCTGCCCGTTTGGGTCGCCCCCGGAGTCAGCAACTGGAGCCGCATCTTCCCCGACTACAACGAGGCGACGCCCAACATCGTCCACTTCGTGCGCGACGGCCGGGCCCTCGGCGCCACCGGCCTGCTCAACACCACCTGGGATGACGACGGCGAGAGCATGTTCGACCTCTGCTGGTACGGCGTGGCGCTGGGAGCAACCGAGGGCTGGGAAGATGCGCCCTCGCTGCCGCGCCTGCAGAACGCCTACGATTGGGCGCTCTACCGCGCCGACGGGCATTTCTTCGCCGGCCAGATCCGCACCCTGACGCAACTGTGCCGTCTGCTCGAACCGCTGCCCGGCTACAGCGACAGCCTGATGTGGTTGCAGGCCTTCAGCCCCGAAGGCCAGCGCATCTACACCCGCATGCAACCCGTGGCCCACCAGATGCGGCTGCTGGCCGAGGACGTGATCGCCTCCATGGCCGAGCACCGCGACGGAGCGCGCCGCAACCAGGCGCTGTTGCTGCCCGTGCAGGTTGCCGCACGCCGCTTCGATTTCGTGGGCGAAAAGGCCATCTACGCCCTCCTGATTCCGCAGTTGTACGCGCGGATCGCCGCGCCGGGGACCTCGCGCGGACAGGCGATCGTCCAGTTCTCTCGCATTAACTCGATCAACGGCTTGATCCAGGACATGCGCGACGGCGTGACCACGCTTCGCGGCCAGTACCGCTCCCTGTGGCTCGAAGGCAACACGCCCTACTTCCTGGACAACATCCTGCTCCGCTACGACGGCGAGCAGATGTACTGGGAACGCCAGGCGCGCCGCTTCACCCGCCTGCAGGCCGACTACAACGCCGGCAAACCGCTGCCGCCTCTCGTGGCCGGCGGCGGCGGCAAATAGGTACTCACTTCGGATACACTGAGCGGCATGACCCTCCTCCTAGCTGCCGTTCTCAGTTTCGGACTGGGTGTGGCCCCGAGCGCACCGGCGCGGCCGCAAGCGCGGCAACATCTGCGCCTGGCCTCGACCTCGTTCCGCAACCTGCAACCCATTCCGCTGAGCCATACCTGCGACGGCACGGAGCGCACCTCGGCCGAGCTGCACTGGTCGGGCGCACCGCGCGGCACGCGCAGCTTCGTGCTCATCATGTTCGATCCGGATGCGCGCCCGCCACGCGGGTTCGTGCACTGGGTCGTCTACGACATCCCCGCCGGCGTGCACGCGATCCCCTCGGGCCGCTACAACACCGCGGCCCTACCCGGCGGAGGCACCGAAGGCAACAACGGACGCGGCCAGTTGGGTTTTGTCCCCTCCTGCCCGCCGCCCGGCCCCGCGCATCATTACACCTTCACCCTCTACGCGTTGCGTGTGCCCAGCCTGCATCTTCCCCCCGGTGCCACGCGCGCGCAGGTGCGCGCCGCGCTGCGCGGCAAAGTGCTGGCCCGCGTTCACCTGGTGGGCCTCTATGCCGGCCGCCGCCGCTCCCGCTAGACCGTCTTGTCGGGGGCGTGGCAGAGCGGCTCGATGGGGCAGGCGGCGCATCGGGGCTTGCGCGCCAGGCAGAGCTGGCGGCCGTGGGCGATGACGCGATGGCTGAACGCGATCCACTCCTCGCGCGGAATCAGCTTCTGCAGATCCTGCTCAATCTTCTCCGGCGCTTCGTTGCGCGTCAGCTCCAGTCGCCGGCTTACGCGCTGCACGTGGGTATCCACGACGATGCCGCTCGCCTGGTGAAACCAGACGCCCAGCACCACGTTGG